>JAUYQT010000169.1 GCA_030697085.1 Azonexus sp.
CCAGGGCAAGCATTACCTTTTATTCACCGGCGAGGAGCGTTTTTCGCGATGAGCAAACCACAAATTACCGGCATCGTGCTGGCCGGCGGCCTTGGTCGCCGCATGGGCGGCACCGACAAGGGCCTGCAGGAACTGCGCGGCCAGCCGATGGTGCATTGGGTGATCGAGCGCCTGGCGCCGCAGGTCGATGAACTGTTGATCAACGCCAATCAGAATGGCGAGCGTTACGCCGCCTTCGGCCATCGCGTCGTACCGGACCAGATCCCCGATTTTGCCGGCCCGCTGGCCGGCCTGCATGCCGCGCTCTCCGCCGCGACGCATCCACTGGTGGCGACCGCCCCCTGCGATTCGCCCTTCCTGCCGGCCGACCTGATTTCCCGCCTGTTTTCGGCGTTGACCGCAGCAAATGCCGATCTCGCCGTGGCCAAGACCTTCGATCAGGCCCACCCGGTTTTTTGCCTGTGCCAGCGCAGTGTTTTGCCGCATTTGACCGAGTTTCTCGAAAGCGGCGGGCGCAAGATCGACCGCTGGTATTCAACCCTGAATATCGTCGAGGTGGCCTTCGACGACGAGGCCGACGCCTTTGAAAACATCAACACGCGAGATGAGCTGGCGCGCTTCGAGCGTTCCTGAAGAACGCGCTTAGCTGCAACCCAACATTGGCAAGCGCCCGATGATGAAATCGGCAACCATGGCCGGCTGATTCAGATCGAGCTGCGGCAGTGTCGTATCGACAGGCCCATCGCTGGCGAGCGCGATGATCTGAGGATCATTCGGGAAAAGCAGCGGCTTGCCGATCTCAGCGCGATAAATCTCAATCTTTGGGAACGGTTCGTGTTTGAACCCTTCAACCAGCACCAAATCACAAGGCGAAAGTTGGGCCAGCGCCTCATTTAGCGTCAATTCAGAACGTCCGCGCAATTCATGCATGACGGCCCAGCGATTGGCCGAAGTAACCAGTACTTCACGACAACCGGCGTGACGATGACGGTATGAATCCTTACCTGGATGATCAATTTCAAACTCATGATGGGCGTGTTTCACTAGTGACACCGCCAACCCACGCGCCTCAAGCAATCGGATCACTTGCTCGACGAGTGTTGTTTTGCCGCTGCCGGACCAACCGGCGAAGCCGATAACTTTCATTTTCAACCGTCTCCGGGTATGCGCTTAAACGGCGGCAATTATCCACACTTCCGGCAAAACACCTCAAAATTTTGCGCTTAGCCTATTGTGGAAAACCCATATTGCACCGCAGCAAATTTTCTCTATATACTGATAGTGCAGGATAAAAAATACCCCTAAAAGGATTACAGCAATGAACGTTAAAGTTCACTATCGCATCACCCAGGACCGCGCCGGCATTCCGCAGGACTACGCCGGTGCACGTCACTTTACTGCCAGCGCCGGGCAATCCATCGAAGACACCGTCAAATCTCAGCTTGCAGCCGATTACCAGATTCCGCTTCACGCAGTTGAAATCTGCCGAATCGAACACTAAACAACACCATACCTGCATTCAGAACCGCCTTCATCAGCGGCCCTCCGGATGCAAACCAAACGCCTCCTGAAACCATTTTTTAATGGACAAGGAGGCGTTTTGCAGTGCACCAATCAGCCACTCCGTTCAGCGCTACCGAGCCGAAGCCAGGCCCCCCGTTGTCTTCAACTTATCGGATTACCCGACGGGCGATTCCGTTTTTGATTTTCCCTGCGTTGTCTCTGCCGCTCCGCGCCTTGCGTTGGTGGGACTGACAGAGGTTCAGATTCAAGGGTTGTTGGCAATGCAACATTCAGTTACACAAGGCTACGAAAGCACGACAGACTTCCCCCGGGAGGAGGCATAAAGTGCAGTCATGCATTGAACCCCTCCTCTCGAAATCCCCCCTTTCGAGAATTTTCAACCCCGCCACTGGCGGGGTTTTTTTTGCCCGCCGCGCAAAACCTAGCCGTTATAATTACGCACTTTTATTTTTGCGCAATGAGGTAATCAGCATGGCCGAACAGCACTCTTCCAAGGGCATCATGTGGGCGACGATCATCGTAACCATCGTTCTGATCGCCATTATTTATCCGCTGACTGACCGGATTTACGGATCAGCTGCCGACGCCAGCAAAGGCGGCGATGAAGCAGACGTTCGCATTCAACCGGTCGCCCGCTTTGAATTGACCAAAGCGGCTCCCGCCGCCAGCACCGGACCGAAGGATGGGGCGACTATTTACAACACGGTTTGTGGCGCTTGCCACAACAACGGCGTTGCCGGCGCACCGAACCCGACGGACAAAGCCGCTTGGGCACCGCGGATTGCCGCCGGCAAAGAAACCTTATACAAGAACGCCATCGTGGGCAAAAACGCCATGCCACCAAAGGGCGGCGCTGCCGACTTGTCTGACGACGAGATCAACAGCGCAGTGGATCACCTGCTCAGCCTGGTTAAGTAAACCAGCACAAGCCAGTCAAAAATGGGGAGGCCGCGGCCTCCCCATTTTTTTGTCCGAAGCAAAGATAACTGACGGCAAGGCAAGGCTACGGACGATAGAAACATGCTGACTTACTCCGTTCGTCCCGGTCTGGTCGCAAGGCTTTCCCTTCGCTTTCAATAGCTTCGACAGGTGCAGCCGAAACGGTGCTGATCAAATCAGCGCCCTCCCATCCAGGAGCTGAATCCTACCTGGCCTTTAACGCGGCTTGTTGCTCGCCAGCATCTCAAGGCAATTGGAGAGCTTTGCCTTGCTGGTGGCCTTATCCACCACCGCATTCGCATTGCCGCCGGCATAGCGAATATCCTCACTACCCATTTCAGCGATAAAACGCGACGGCTCGCAGGGGACGAACTCGCGGGCCTGTTTCCGGCGCTCGCAATAGGAGATAGTCAGCGTGTGCTGGGCGCGCGTGATGCCGACGTACATCAGTCGCCGCTCTTCCTCGATCTTGGCCGGATCGATCGATTCGCGGTGCGGCAAAATCCCCTCTTCGATCCCGACCAGAAAAACATGCCGGTATTCCAGCCCCTTGGCAGCGTGTAGCGTCGACAGCTGCACGGCGTCGTAATCATCGTCATTCTGCTTGTCGAGCAGGTTGATCAGCGCAATGCTCTGGGTCAGGTCGATCAGCGTCTTGCCTTGCTCCTCGCCCTTCTTGTTCAACCAGTTGGCGAACTCGCAGACATTGCCCCAGCGCGTTTGCGCCGTGCGCTCTTCTTCCAGATCGAAGAGGTAGGTTTCGTAGTCGATGGCCTTGAGCAGGTCGGGCAGCACTTGTTGCGCCGGCTCCTTGACCGCTCGCCCCTGAATCCGGTTGATGAAGTGGCAGAACTCGAGCAATGGCTCAAGTTGGCGCGGCTGCACGCGTTGCGCGAAGCCCTCTTCAAAGGCGGCGTGGAACAGTGAAATCTGCCGCTCGCCAGCGTAGGTGCCAAGCACTTGCAAAGTGGCGGCGCCGATGCCGCGCTTGGGCGTAGTGGCGGAACGGATGAAGGCCGGGTCATCATCTTCATTGGTCAGCACGCGCAAGTAGGCGGTGATGTCCTTGATTTCCGCCTTGTCGAAGAAGGACTTGCCGCCGGAGAGCAGATAGGGAATCCGGTGATCGCGCAGATACTCCTCGAAAATACGCGCTTGATGGTTCGAGCGATAGAGGATGGCGTAGTCCTTGAACTTGCCGCGATGCTCGAAGCGGTGCGCCTGCAACTTCATGATCACCCCTTCGGCTTCGGCATCGTTGTCGCGGCAGGTGGTGACGGTAACCTGCTCGCCATGGCCCAACTCGGACCACAGTTTCTTGTCGAAGAGCTTTTCGTTATGCGAGATGACGTTGTTGGCGGCCTTGAGGATTCTTACGGTCGACCGGTAATTTTGCTCTAATTTGATCACCTTGAGCGCCGGGAATTCGGTCGGCAGCTTCTTCAGGTTTTCAATGTCGGCGCCACGCCAGCCGTAAATCGCCTGATCGTCATCGCCCACCGCCGTGAACTGGGCGCGCACGCCAGTCAGCAGTTTGAGCAACTGGTACTGGCCGGCATTGGTGTCCTGGTATTCATCGACCAGCAGGTAGCGCAGGCGGTTCTGCCACTTGTCGGTAATTTCGGGATGCTGCTGGAACAAGGTCACCGGCAGGCCGATCAGATCGTCGAAATCCACCGCCTGGTAGGCTTTCAGCGTCGCCTCGTAGGACAAATAGGCGTGCGCCGCCAGTGCTTCGTGTTCGCTGCTGGCGATCTGGCGCGCCGCTTCCGGGCTGACCAGCGCGTTCTTCCAGTTGGAAATGATCGATTGCGTCTGGCGCAGCGTCGCCTTGTCCACCGTTTTGGCCACTTCGCCGATGATGCCGGCGCAATCGGCCGAATCGAAAATCGAGAAACGCGGCTTGTAGCCCAGCGCCTTGGCCTCTTCGCGCAGGATACGGACGCCGAGCGAGTGGAAGGTGGAAATCTGCAGATCGTCGGCCTGATGGCGCGGCAGCAATTTGCTGATGCGCTCCTTCATCTCCTTCGCCGCCTTGTTGGTGAAGGTGATGGCCGCGACGTT
>JAUYQT010000314.1 GCA_030697085.1 Azonexus sp.
GAGCTTGAGCAGAATTTTGTCAAGGCAATGTCTGATGAGTCCCGTTACTACCGCTTCATGGATACCTTGCGCGAGTTGACGCAAACCATGCTGGTCCGCTTTACCCAGATTGACTACGACCGTGAAATGGCACTGGTTGCCGTTATTACCGATGAAGACGGCAAGGAATCGCAGATCGGCGTCGCCCGCTATGTCGGCAACCCGGATGGCGAATCCGTCGAGTTTGCACTGGCGGTGGGTGACAACTGGCAGAAAAGCGGTGTCGGCCGCAAGCTGATGACGGCGCTAATCGACTGCGCCCGGGTCAAAGGTTACCGTGCGGTAGTGGGTGACGTGCTCTCCACCAACAGCAAAATGTTCCGTTTGATGACCAGCCTGGGCTTCACCATCCATCCGCACCCAGAAGATACTGCCGTCAAGCGGGTCGTCAAGCCACTGACCAACTAATCTGCGTTCTGCACACGCCAGCCAGGGCTGGCGTGAATCGGGCAACAAAAAAGCCGGTCAATGACCGGCTTTTTCATTTGCACCACGACGTCAATTATTCACCAAAGAAATTTACGTCGTAGGGATAAGACTTCTGCGGCACCTTCGACTCAGCATTGCGCTGACTACAGTCCACATCCTGTTTTTTATCCCACCACAGGGCACGACCCACTTTTTGGTCTTCAACCCACTCCGGGTTTTTAAGCAACTGCTCATTCATCCATTTTGTATGATCAGACACGAAACTCGTATTTACGTCACCCATTTGCTTACTTCCCCAAGCTAATCAACACAATGCTGCGATTCTAGCACGGCAAAGAACGACGACAACGCGACAAGAACGGCTTAAACCTCGACCACCGAAAATTCAACATTTGGGCCATCCTGCACAATTTCCTTCACCGCACAGTGCACAATCGCATTGAGAATCTGCGCTTTTTGCTCAGTCGTAAAACGCTCGGGAAAATGAACTTCCGTTTTAAACTTGGCCAGAGACAACGGCCCTGCTTTTCCGGCAAATGGCTTGCAGCCAATTTCGATTCCTTCGGCGGGTAGGCCCAGTTCCTTACACGATTTTTTAGCATAGACGGCAGCACAGGCGGCCAGTGCAGCATAAAAAGCTTCCAGTGGATTCATCTGCGAGCCGTTGGTTGCATAGCTGGCCACATGCTTGCCGGCAGTCACTTGAATAACAGGGGTGTTATCGACAACGGTTGAATACATGCAGTTACTCCAATTGGATTTTTTAGGGCGTCACCTAGCTAATAGCACCAGGAAACATAATCATCTACTAATATTATAATTGATTGACTGAAAGTAAGGCAATTAAAGGAATCGCGTAATCGACTAGCGCAGCCTGATACCTTGGCGGTATGCTGCAATTTTTCGTCGTCATGGCGCCCAATAACCAATAACGGAGATAAACGTGCCCGCCCTGCTACCCCAACCTGATCCCCAAGGCTTACTGGAATACTCGGTGGTTTATACCGACCGTGCGCTAAACCACATGTCGCAACGCTTTCAGGGCGTGATGAAAGACATCTCGCGCATTCTGAAGAAGGTTTATAACGCCAAGGCCGCCGTGATTGTGCCAGGTAGCGGGACATTCGGCATGGAAGCGGTGGCGCGGCAGTTTGCCACCCACAAAAAAGTACTGGTGATCCGCAATGGCTGGTTCAGCTTCCGCTGGACGCAGATTTTTGATATGGGCCACATTCCCTCGGAAAGCATTGTGCTCAAGGCACGCCAGATAGGCAGCGGCCCCCAGGCGCCGTTTGCACCCGTGCCGATTGCCGAAGTCGTTGCTGCCATCCTGGAACACAAGCCGGATGTCGTCTTCGCGCCGCACGTTGAAACCTCCGCCGGCATGATGCTGCCGGATGATTACCTCAAGGCAGTCGGCGCTGCCGTGCATGCGGTGGACGGGCTTTTTGTGCTCGATTGCATTGCCTCGGGCACCGTCTGGGTCGATATGGCGGCCAACAACGTCGATGTGCTGATTAGCGCGCCGCAAAAAGGCTGGAGTGGTTCGCCGTGCTGCGCCTTCGTCGCCCTCGGCGAACGGGCGCGGGCCCGCATTGATGCAACGACCAGCAGCAGTTTTGCCTGCGACCTGAAAAAATGGCTGCAGATCATGGAGGCTTTTGAAAATGGCGGCCACGCTTACCACGCCACCATGCCGACCGACGCGCTGGCCAGCGTGCGCGATGTGATGCTGGAAACAGAAGCCTATGGCTTCGAGAAGGTTTGTGCCGAGCAGAACGAACTGGGTCGCCAGGTCCGTGAACTGCTGGTTGGCAAAGGTTTCAAGAGCGTCGCTGCCGAAGGTTTCCAGGCCCCCGGCGTGGTCGTCAGCTACACCACTGATCCGGATATTCATAGCGGCAAGAAATTTCTCGCGGCCGGCCTGCAAGCGGCGGCCGGCGTTCCGCTGCAATGCGACGAACCGGCCGATTTCCGGACC
>JAUYQT010000311.1 GCA_030697085.1 Azonexus sp.
GACGTGCCATGACAAATACTGGCTGACCACGCACAGGAATTCGCCCAACTTCTTTCCAGGTTGCGACATCGACAACCAATACTTCATGGCGACCAATTGCCGGCAGATAAGCCTTCCCCTGCGCCACTGACCAGCCGCGCAGATGCGGCATTTTGAAGACCGGGAGTTTTTCCTGCCCACGACCATAGTTTTCGAGAATCTTGCGGGCACCTTTTTCTGGTTGCCACAGATCAAGCATCGCGACGCCGTCCTCACCAAACAAGCCAGCCAGGAAGTAACGGCCATCCGGCGTGACCAGGCCATCGTAGGGCTGCAAGCCTGCCGGGTAGCGCTGGGTGGTAGGCTGGCGCGGGTTGGTAAAATCGCTCACCCAGATTTCACCGCCATCAAACAGCGCGTAAACAAACATGTTACCTGGGCTATCGGCCAGGCCGACCACCTTGGAGAACTTGCCTGGGGCGTATTCGGCCGGCACCTCGGAAAGCAGTTCCAATGTCTCGGCATCGAATGCCTTGATTCCGCCCGGCTTGTAGTTTTGCGCCACGACGATTCGGCCATCCTGCGAAATAGAGCCGCCGATCGCATTACCGGATTGCATGACCCGCTTGACGATGCGCCCTTCGAGCAGATCAATCTTGGTCAGTCCGCCATCGCGGCCGAAAATATAGGCGTAACGAGCATCCCGCGAATAAACCGCCGAGGCGTGCGACAAATCACCCAATCCTTCAATACGAGCATAGGGCTGCTTTGAGCTGGTATTGACCAGCGTGACGTGACCGCTGGCCCGTTCGATAATCAAGCCAAGATCCCCCGTCCCACGCAACTGCGGACCGGCACAGGCGCTCAGCAACAGGGCAAACAGCAGACTCAGAAATAAGCGCATCACATCCTCAATTCGGGAAACCATTCATTAGTTTTTCGACGATCCAGCCGGCTTCGGCTTCTGACATGAAGCGCTGCCAGGGTGGCATAGGCGTACCGGGCCGACCATAATAAATCGTTGCAACCAGACCTTCTGCCGGCTTGTCACGCAAGTCGGCCGGCAACAAGGCTGGCCCCAGGCCGCCCTGCAAGGTCATGCCGTGGCAAGAGCCGCAATCCTGACGCACCAGCCGCACCAGCTCTTTTTTTCGCTCGGCATCCGGCGCCACCGCCGTTGCAGGCTCTGCCCACCCAGCGCCTGCGGTCAACGCAAAAAAAAGGGTAAAAATCAACCTATTCCGTAACAATGACTTGCCCTTTCATCTCTGGGTGCGGGCCGCAATGATAGTCGTAGCGCCCCGGCCGCTCAAAGCGGTACGTCCAGCTTTCGTCGGGAAAGAAACGCTCCGATTCGGGCACGCCAACAATCGGCAAAATAATCGAATGACTGGTTCGCTTTTCGCGATTAACCCATTTCACCGAATCGCCCACCCTAATATTCACTTGCTGCGGCGTGAAGGTGTATTGCTCGATACTGACCTCCACCGTCTCTTCCGCCAGCGCCAAAAAAGAAACGAGCGCCAGTAAAACAGGCGCCCGCTTCCATTGCAGCCATCCGGTAAACACGGTCATGTCGCCGGATCGCATCGGCTTTTACTGCTTGGCAGCTTTCACATCACCGTCGGCACCCAGACCCAGAGTATGGCCGAAGGAAACATGGTGGAAACGACCGCCCGCATAGTCGGCATGCACAGCAACACCAAACGGCACCGCTTTGCCCGGGACGATATTGACACCGCCCGCCAGCTTACGCGTGAAGGTCACGGTGTAAGTATCACCGGCCTTGGCACCTTCCGCCGTAACCCCGGCCTTGCCACCTTCCATGTTGCGCTTGTCGGTCACCGTGCCATCCAGCGCCTTGCCACCATCGCCACTACGCCACTGCATCAGGTCCATTGCACCCGGAGTTGCGTACTTGGTCTTCTTGTCATCGCCCCCCGGCATAGTGCGGGCATCCTTGTGACAAGCTGCCCAACAACCGGCCTGGTCGCCCAACGGCACCTTGTCATTCGGGAACATGATGCTGGCCTTGATCTCGTTTGTTTTGTCAGACTTGTCGTAACCACCAGCCGGTGCCTTGAAAGTCAGACGCACATACAGATTGGTCGCATCGTAGGCAGCCTGAACACCAACCGGATAACTCATTGTCTTCGGCGCGCCCTTCGGCTCCAGTTCCTTGCTGGCCAGACGCTTCAGATCAAGACTCAGCTTACCGTCTTCAATATGACATCCAGCACAAGTCTCGCCTTTTTTCAAACCACTGGCACCGCTGTGATCGCCCTTGCCAACAGCCCAGTCAATCGGTGCTGCACCCGGGTGGAAAACGTAAATATCCTTCTTGGCGGCCTTGCTCCAGTCCGGCGCGGCCACTGCAAATTGCGAACCCATAGCCATGAATGCACCGGCCACGATCAGGGTTGTCATTTTTTTGTTCATTGATCCGTCTCCTTTTCAGACGCTACGGGGGCTTTCGCCCCCGTTTTGTTTCACAAAATCAGCTCAAAATGCCTGATTAGTAAATGTCGTGCTGCGTGTTGTAAACGTTGAACTTGCCGGTCGGGGTGATCATCTTCGGATCGGTAATCACCTTCTTGACCTTCAAGGTTGCATCATCATAAACCACAATAGCGGACTGGTCAGTCTTGCCGCCCCACAGGGAGATCCAGACTTCCTTACCGTCAGCGCTGTACTCAGGATGCACGGCGCGCTTCACCGCTTTGGTCGGCGGCAGGCCGGAGTCCTTGGCCACATTCAACACAGCCTTCGGCTTGGACAAATCAGACATATCCCAAACTGAGACGGATTCAGCCAGATCCTTGTCGGAGTTCTGTGCCGAGTCAGCCCACAGGTTCTTTGACTTCGGATGCGTCTTGACGAACAGGTTACCCGGCACGTGCTTGATTTCCTGCACAACCTTCCAGTTGTGTTCCTTGAACTTGGCGTTCTTCTTGTCGTCGGACGGTGTCGAGATCAGCGTCACGACATCGGCGCCGAGGTGACCCGTTGCCCAGACCGGACCAAATTTCGGATGCGTGAAGTTGGCGCCACGACCCGGGTGGGGGATCTTGGCAACATCGACCAGCGCAGCCAGCTTGCCGGTTTTGGTGTCGACCGCAGCGATCTTGTTGGAGGCGTTGGCAGCCACCAGGAAGTAACGCTTGGAAGCATCCCAGCCGCCGTCATGCAGGAACTTGGCTGAACCGATGGTGGTGGTCTTCAGGTTTTCAATATCGGTGTAATCGACCAACAGGATCTGGCCGGTTTCCTTGATGTTAACTACCCATTCCGGCTTGATGAAGGACGAAACGATGGAAGCAACACGCGGTTCCGGATGGTATTCGCCATCAACGGTCATACCCCGAGTGGACACGACTTTGAGCGGCTTCAGCGTATCACCATCCATGATGGTGTATTGCGGCGGCCAGTAACCACCGGCAATCGCATACTTGTCCTCAAAACCCTTGAACTTCGAGGTGTCAATGGAGCGCGCATCGAAGGCGATCTTGACTTCGGCGACGACGGCCGGTTTTTCCAGCCAGAGGTCGATCAAAGAGACGCGACCATCACGGCCGATCACATAAACATAGCGGCCAGAAGCGGAAATGCGGGAAATATGGACGGCGTAGCCGGTCTTGACGACGTTCACGATGTCCTTGGTATCGCCATCGATCAGCGCTACTTCACCGGTATCGCGCAGAGTTACGGAGAACACGTTATTCAGGTTCAGCTTGTTCATCTGCTTGGTCGGACGATCCTTGACCGCCACGATGACCTTCCAGGAATCCAGCTGATCCTTGAGAGAGAACTCTGGCGGTACATCCGGTGTGTTCTGGATGTACTTCGACATCAGGGAAATTTCTTCCTTGGTCAGGATGTCATCAAAGTTAACCATACCGCCATCGGTACCGTAACCGATGATTTTTTCCAGACGTTGCTGACCCAGCTTGAGCGTACCGCCCTCGCTCATGTTGCCGTCCTTATCCTTCTTCGACCAATGCGGTTCGAGGTTCTTGCCGGTGGCACCCTTGCGCAGCACACCGTGACAACCGGCGCAACGCTCAAAGTAAATCTTCTTGGATTGTTCTTTTTCGGCCGCAGTCATTTCAGGCGCCTTGGCGGCGTCCTGAGCAAAAGCGGAACCCATGGCAAAAGCCATGGCGGTCATTGTCAGCATACCTACTACAGTTTTTTTCATCTCTTATCTCCAGGATCAAAACAAAGCGCAAATACCCCCCAACGGGATGGATGCAAGGTTGAACCTCAACAAAAACCCTATCCTTGATACTCATCAATCTTTAAAAGCAAAACCATACATTAATATTCAGTAATAGATACCTCAATTGAACTATAAAACTAGTTCTTTTGGCCTAGTACAGTGAATTGTGTAGTGCGTGCTATTGGCAGTCCTCCATTCCCGCATTAGGATGACCGCCCGAAGAAGACAATCGACCATGAAAAAAGACGACAAACTCCAAGCCGGCAAAGTCTGGCTGATTGGCGCCGGCCCAGGCGACCCCGATCTACTCACCGTCAAGGCAGCTCGCCTGATTGCCCAGGCCGATACCCTGGTTTATGACCATCTGGTAAGCGACAGCATCATGGAACTTGCCCGATCCGACGCCCGACGCATCTACGCCGGGAAAGAAGCCTCCAAACACACGCTGCCGCAAGAATCAATCAATCAGCTGCTGGTTGACCTGGCCCGCGAAGGACGGTCAGTCGTTCGCCTCAAAGGCGGTGACCCATTTATTTTCGGGCGCGGCGGCGAAGAACTTGAAACGCTGCTCGGCTCCGGCATTCCCTTCGAAGTCGTCCCCGGCGTCACCGCTGCCGCGGGCTGCGCCGCCTACTCAGGCTTTCCGCTGACCCATCGCGACCACGCTCAAGCGGTTACTTTCGTGACCGGTCACCTCAAGGATGGCACGGTCAATCTCGACTGGCCCGCCCTCGCCCGCCCCCGACATACCGTGGTTTTTTACATGGGCATCGGGGCGGCGAGCGAAATTTGTCGGCAAATGGTCGCGCACGGCTTACCGTCGACAACTCCCGCAGCCGTCGTCCGCAATGGCACCTTGCCCGATCAGCAAACACTGCTTGCCACCCTGGGCACACTGCCCCAGCGCATTCTTGAATCCGACATCAAACCCCCGGCATTGATTGTCGTGGGCAGCGTTGTCGGTCTACACGAAAAACTGAGCTGGTTCGAAAAGCAGTGAAATACCTCTGGCTGATCGCCGCTCTGCTTTCGACTCAAGTCCACGCCTATTCCAATCAGGAGTTACGCGAGGACTGCCTGGCGGCTGAAAGCTTTTACGAACAGAAAAAAAGTACCGATCCCTACCAGTCAGTAATGAGCGCCCGTTGTATCAGCTACGTTGCCGGATTTGCCGATGGCTATGCCGTTAGCGACTATCTAGCTGAAAAAGTCGGCGTCAAGCTCGGCGCCTTTTGCCTGCCCACCGATGGCAATCTTTCGGCTCGTCTGGTCCGCGCCGTTCTCGGCCAACTCGATCGCCAACCACCCGACTCAACCGCCAGCACCGCCATGCTGGTCGCCAGCGCACTCGCTAAAACCTTCCCATGTGCAGATTCACTTGAACCAAAGAAGTGATTCGTGGATAATTCGGCCTCCGATTGCCCCGGTGGCGGAATCGGTAGACGCAGCGGATTCAAAATCCGCCGCCGAAAGGTGTGCCAGTTCGAGTCTGGCCCGGGGCACCAGTTAGATAGAAAAAGGCTTTCAGCGATGAAAGCCTTTTTCTTTTCCAGATCAAGAATTCCTTGCGCTGCGCTGGTCCCAACCAAAAACCTCATCCCAATCCCCGACCAACTGCTTCAATAGCGCCCCAACAAGCCAGCTAGCGCCAGCGAACATTGCCACGAGCGTGAATATCCACCGCATAATTGCGGCTTACTCGCAATCGTTCATAAAGACCCGATCACCCCATGCTCGACGACATCAAGAAGACCCTCTGGGCCACTGCCGACAAGCTGCGCGCCAACATGGACGCGGCCGAATACAAGCATCTGGTCCTCGGCCTGATTTTCGTCAAGTATGTTTCCGACACCTTCGCCGCCCGCCGGGCCGAACTGACGCGGCGCTTTGCTGATGAAGCAGACGACTATTTCCTGCACGATTGCGATGCAGAACTGCTCGCCGGCGAGTTGGAAGACCGCGACTACTACAAGGAGGTCAACGTCTTCTGGGTGCCCGAGTCAGCCCGTTGGGAAGCCATTCGCGCCGCCGCCAAGCAGCCGGACATCGGCAAGCGCATCGACGACGCGCTGACCATCATCGAAGTTGAAAACCCCAAGCTCAAGGGCATTCTCGACAAACGCTACGCTCGCGCCCAGTTGCCGGATGGCAAGCTCGGCGAACTGGTCGATCTGGTGTCCACCATCGGCTTCGGCGACGACCCCGGCAAGGCGCGCGATGTACTCGGCCAGGTTTATGAATACTTTCTCGGCCAGTTCGCCAGCGCCGAAGGCAAGAAGGGCGGGCAGTTCTACACGCCGGCCAGCATCGTTAAAACGCTGGTCGCCGTCCTCGCCCCGCACCACGGCAAGGTTTATGACCCCTGCTGCGGCTCCGGCGGCATGTTCGTTCAATCCGAAAAATTTATCGAAGCGCACGGCGGCAAGATCGGCGATGTCTCCATCTACGGTCAGGAATCCAACCCGACGACGTGGCGACTGGCGGCGATGAATCTCGCCATTCGCGGCATCGACTTCAACCTTGGCCGCGAGCCGGGCGACACCTTCACCCGCAACCAGCACCCGGATTTACGCGCCGACTTCATCCTCGCCAACCCGCCGTTCAACATCAGCGACTGGTGGCACGCCAGCCTGACCGGCGACCCGCGCTGGGAGTTCGGCGACCCTCCGGCCGGCAACGCCAACTAT
>JAUYQT010000422.1 GCA_030697085.1 Azonexus sp.
CATGAAGAAAAATTTCTCGTCCGTTCGTCCTCTGGTTCTTGCTCTGTTGGCCTGCGCCAGCACTGGCAGCCAGGCGGTCAGTTTTACCCAGGGTGATATCACGATCGACATCAATGGCACGGTCAATGGCTACTATGTGAACCGTCAAGCCGAAAGCATTAATCGGGCAACGGGTGCCAGCACCACGACCAATAACAGTGCGCTGACCAATGGCCTGCTGCCGGGCTGGATTAACTTTGTGGCCACCACCAAGGCCAATGGTCAGGACATCAAGGCGCATATCAGCTTTGCGCCAGGTATCAACAGCAATTCCCAAGTGGTTGGTTTGCCCATCGGCAATAATGCCGGCGGGGCTGGTAATGTTGATCCTTATAGCCAGATCGACACCCGTAACCTTTACTTTCAGTTCGGTAACAGCAACTGGGGAACGCTGAAACTGGGACGTGATATTGGCCTGTTTGGTCAAAACGTCATTCTTTCCGACATGACATTGATCGGTGTTGGCGGAACCAGTAATGCAGGCATCCCATACAACACGACCTTCGGCATGATCGGTCATGGTTACATGTACACCGGCTTCCAGGCGCAAATTACCTATACGACGCCCGTCGTCAATGGTTTCCAGGCTGCTGTCGGGATCTTCCAGCCGAGTAATTTTGCTGGCAATGAAACCAAGACGCCAGGTTTCCAGGCCAAGCTTGATTACGACTGGAAGGCATCATCCACCAGTGGCAAGATTTGGGCCGGTGCGGTCAGCCAAAGCACCAGTTGCTCGGTTACGCCTTGTGCAACACAGTCCTTCTCCGCCACCGGTTATGAGTTGGGTGCCAAGGCAGGATTTGGAAATTTTGAGGCACTTGCCTATGGATTCAATGGCAGCGGTTTGGGCTTGTCGACCGTCGGCGCCCAGTTCTTCGGTGGTAGCAATGGTGCCGGCAACAAGACCGATTCCCAAGGCTATTTCCTGCAGGGAACATATAAGTTAGGGAGCACCAAGTTCGGCGTTAACTACGGCGAGAACAAGGATAAAAATGGCTTTGTAACGACCGGTGCGAGTGCGTTGAACGAGATCAAGAATAAGGCATACACCGTTGGTGTCTACCATTCGCTGAACAAGTACATCACCCTTGTTGGTGAGTTCAATCAAGAGAAAATTACCAATGTTGCCGATACTGATTTCGACAACAAGAACCGCACCATCTCTTTGGGCGGTATCATTTTCTTCTGATTGATTTGAAAGAAGGTTTCTTCGTGCGTCAGATGTTTTCCTCGCATCTGCTTAAGGCATCCTTCGGGATGCCTTTTTTTCGGCAGGTTACGCGCTGGCTGTTGGTGACGGCAAGCGCTTGTCTGGTTAGCAGCGTTTTTGCGGCTGACGATATTGTGACAAAACAGGTTGTGGGCAGCGATTTTCAGTCAGCCAGCGAAGCCCTGATTGAGGCGATTGAGGCCGAAGGTCTGGTAGTGAGCGCGAAGATTCCATTTAACACCATGCTCGAACGCACGGCTGGCGCAGTGGCTCGCCAGGCTAGTCCGTTTGCCAATGTGCAAATCGTGCAATTCTGCAGCAGTTTGCTTGCCTGGCAATTACTTGAAGAAGAATCTGCACAGATTGTCCTTTGCCCACTCTCGATTACGCTTTATGAGTTAGGGGGCGATGCGGCAAAGGGTGAGGTTTATCTTGCTTACCGTTCGCCGGGGCAGGTAACGGCGGGTCGAATCAAAGTGGAAAAACTGCTCCAGCGCCTGGTTGACCGCAGCACTGAGTTGGCGCGCCTGCGCTGGTAATTAGCGCTCGTTCCTCAATGGTTTGAACATTTGACCGGCCAGACTTGAGCGAGCTGCTTCGTTGTGGATTACTTGTGTGGCTCGCTAGACGACGCTCTTCGTGCCTTTGCACGACCCAATCCGGTGGTCAGGTGTCGAGTTCCTTAGCTACGTTGTTTCATCAGTGCTTTGAGGCCATTAACATCCAAAATCCGGATGTGTTTTTGCTGTACCGCAATATGGCCTTCTTCCTGGAAGCGTGAAAATGTACGGGAGACGGTTTCCAGCTTGAGCCCAAGATAGCTGCCGATTTCCTCACGGGTCATGCGCAGGAAAAATTCAGCGTGCGAATAGCCGCGTGCCGTGAATCGCTGTGACAGATTGAGCAGGAATGCCGCCAGCCGTTCCTCGGCGCGCATGGTGCCGAGCAGCATCATGACGCCATGATCGCGTACGATTTCCCGGCTCATGACCTTGTGAAAATGGTGTTGTAGCGAGTGAATTTCGCGCGATAGTGTTTCCATCTGCAAGAAGGGAATCGCGCAGATATCGCTATCTTCCAGCGCTATGGCATTGCAGGTGTGTTGTTCCGTGCAGATGCCATCAAGGCCCAGCAATTCGCCGCCCATTTGAAAGCCGGTGACCTGTTCGCGGCCATCTTCGATTAAAACGTCCGTCTTGAAAAAGCCGCTGCGAATGGCATAAATGGCGTCAAAGGGATCGCCGGCACGATAAAGGTATTCGCCCCGCTTCAAGCGGCTGCGATTGGAAACAAGGGAGTCGAGGCGCTCGAGTTCATCTGGTTCAAGCCAGAAAGGAAGGCATAATTCACGCAGATTGCAGTTCGAGCAGGCAGTTTTAACCAAAGCTAGCGTATTCACCTTAAGCTGCACATTCTGTAGAGGCATTTGCAATCTCCATTCGGTTGACCCACGTCAACTACAAATGGGAATCGTATATTGATAATTGATGTCAAACTTGACCGGTATGTTCAATGAACTTCGTAACTGATAACTTTGTTTTTGATCCCCAGATTATTCGTCGCTTTGACGTCAATGGCCCACGCTACACGTCCTATCCGACAGCTGATCGCTTCGTTGAGGCATTTGACTCGGAGGCGGCCAAGCTCTGGCTCGGGAAACGTAATATTGGCGGCATTAGCCGCCCACTCTCATTATATTTCCACATTCCTTTTTGTAACACAATTTGCTACTACTGCGCCTGCAATAAGATCATTACCAAAGATCACGGGCGTAGTGCCAAGTACCTGAAGTACCTGGCCAAGGAGCTGGATCTGCAAAGCGCCAGCCTTGAAGGTCGCGATGGTGAGCACGAAGTGATTCAACTGCACTGGGGCGGTGGTACGCCGACCTTTTTGTCGCATGACGAAATGCGTCAGTTGATGGGCGAAACGCGCAAGCATTTCAAATTGCTGGACGGCGGCGAATATTCGATCGAAGTCGACCCGCGCAAGGTGGATACCGCCACCGTCGCGCTGCTTGGCGAACTCGGCTTCAACCGGATGAGCGTTGGCGTGCAGGATTTTGACGAGCGCGTGCAGGTCGCCGTCAATCGCATCCAGAGTGAAGAAGAGACGGCCAACGTGATTGCCGCGGCTAGGGCCAACGGTTTCAAATCGATCTCGATCGATCTGATTTACGGCTTGCCGCATCAATCTGCAACGGGCTTTAGTCGTACGTTGGATCGGGTGCTGGCGATGGATCCGGATCGTCTGTC
>JAUYQT010000549.1 GCA_030697085.1 Azonexus sp.
ATATGCATTCGGAAATATATTTCAAGCGCTTTGCTGAAGCCCATACGGTGAAGGGAGCGTGGAAGTTATTGCGACGAGCACTCAAGAAAAAAATTTTAGGAGATCGCTGATTTGGTAATTACGCTAAATTATGTCGAATAACAATTGTCCTCTGTTGTTTGCGCAGATCAAGTTGCATACCTATTTTGGTGGCGGTGAAGTCTTTGCGGCGCATCTCGCCGAAGCCGCTGCCGGTCTGGGCGGTCGTTCAGTACTGATTGTGCATCCGGCAGCCAAACACTGGGCAAACATGCATTTGCCGCAAACCCAGTTGATCGAAGCGCGTGACTGGCGCGAGGCAGCGGCCAAATTGCCAGCAGATATTCCGGTGATCTCCCATGCCGCATTACCCGCTGAGATCGCGGGTCAGATCACTGCCAGCCATCCATTGATTGGCTTCGTGCATATGCCGCTCAACCACTTCTACGCTGATACCCGTCAAGCCTATGGAAGTTGCACCCGGATCGTCGGCGTTTCCAATTACGTGATCAGTACGATTCGTGGCCTGGGGCTGGAGCCCTGGCCTGTACCGTTTTATGGTGTTGCCGATAGCGGGCGGCCAGGTGGCGGTGCTGGCATGGTTTCAGCCTCTGAATTCGAATGGGATCGTCGTAAATTCCGTGACCGCCTGCTCGGCTTCAGCGAACCACTTTGGTCTCGCTTCCGTAGCCGGACGGTCTATCAAAAGCGCGATGGCCTGACCCTGGGCATCGTCTCGCGGTTGGCACCGATCAAGCAGTTTCCATTATTGATGAAATTGCTGGTGCCAGAATTGGTGCGGCACGATGACGTCTATTTGGAAGTATTCGGTGCCGGCGGCTATGCGTCGGTGCGTGATCTGCGTCAGGCGCTAGCGCCGTTGGGTAACCGGGTGCGTTTCTGGGGCCACCAGCGTGATGTCGCTCGCGCTTATGCCGGTATTGATGTGCTGCTCACGGGCCTACCCGAGCGCGAGGCGCTGGGGCTGAATGTTATCGAGGCACAAGCTTGCGGCGTACCTGTTCTTGCGCCGGGCGCCCCGCCTTTTACTGAGACGGTACTGCCCGGTGAAACGGGTTGGTTGTATGCTGATCCCCGGCAGAATGATGGAAAAAGTGGTTTCCCCGCTTTTTCGACAATTCTTCAAGATATTCTGCTCAACAGGGCGCAGGGCTCAATGCTTGATCCCCGTCTGGCCATCAAACACATGACGCTGTTCTCGAGAGATGCATTTGGAAAAAGACTTGCCGAATTGCTGGCCAGCGTCACCTGACGCGAGAGACCGCTTTACCCTGGTTTCCTGGGTCCTGCTCTCCCTGCTTGGCGTCTTTGCCTTGTTGGCAAACACGCCGGCGCCACGACGGATCTTCCTGTTGCTGGCGCTTGTGGCGGGTCTTGTCGAATGGTTTAAACAGCCAGCGCGGCGTCAGGCTAGTTATGCCTTTGCGCCTTGGGTGCTCGTTGTATTGGCTTCTGCGTTGTGGTCGCCGATACCGGCAAAAACTTTGGCCGACGCTTTGTGGGAAGTCATTTCACCCTTGGCTGCCGGGTTGCTCGCC
>JAUYQT010000596.1 GCA_030697085.1 Azonexus sp.
ATGGTATTACGAACCGCAGCTTCGAGCAGTACTGCCAGATTGCGACCGGCTGCTACCGGAATGACCACCTTGCGGACGGGGACACCCAATACCTCCTGGGTCTGGGCATCAAGTGGCAGGCGGGGGGCGTCGTCTGAAGCCAGTGTTTTTTGTAAATGGACAATTAGCTTGAGCTTCATTTTTCGGCGCGAAGCGGTCTCACCGAAAATAGTACGGATATTAAGCAGACCGAGGCCGCGGACTTCAAGGAAATCGCGCAACATACCGGGGCAGCGACCTTCAATCGTTGTTGGCGCAATACGCGCCATTTCAACCACATCATCAGCAACCAGTCCATGGCCGCGAGAAATGAGCTCCAGTGCCAGTTCGGATTTGCCAACGCCGGAATGCCCGGTAATTAATACGCCCATACCAAGGACGTCCATGAAAACGCCATGCAGGTTAAGCGTATCGGCCAGTCTGGATGAGAGGTAAATGCGGAGCTGGTCGATAACGGCCGAGCAAGGCTTGGGCGAGACAATCAGGGGCGTATCGGATTGTGTGCAGGCGTCGAGCAACAGCGTTGGTGGGGTTAGCCCATCACCGACAATGATGGCTGGCGGTTGGGCCAGGAGAAGATCGTGGAAGACCTGACTAAAGCGCCGCTCACCGATACGCTGGATCCAGTCGTATTCAGCCTGCCCCATGACCTGCAGGCGTTCCGGGTGAATAGTGTTGATGTGGCCGACGACATCCGCTCCGAAATTATTGGAAAGCTTGATCTCGATACGGCGATCGGCCTGGTGGCCGATGATCCAGCTCAACAACAGTCTTTCGCGGTTGTCTTCGTATAGCTGAATTAGGCTGATATGGCGCACAGAGTTGCTTCAGGCCTGAAAAAGGCTGAGCACAACGGCGGGGTCAGCCGCTCCTTGGAGGCTTTCGCGGAAAGCACGATCCGAAAAACGCTGTGCTAACTCGGAAAGAATCTGAAGATGCTCTTCCGTGGCTTGTTCAGGGACTAACAGAATAAACAGCAAATTTACGGGGCGACCATCCGGTGAGTCGAATGGCACTGGCGAGGCTAGGCGCATAAATGCACCAGCAGCCTGTTTCAGACCTTTGATTCGGCCATGCGGGATGGCAACCCCTTGACCAAGGCCGGTTGAACCAAGCTTTTCACGGGCAAAAAGGCTGTCGAAAATGACCGATCGGGCAAGCCCGAGATGTGCTTCAAAAAGCACGCCAGCCTGTTCGAAAACCCGTTTTTTGCTGCCAACGTCGAGGTCGAGAAGAACCTGCGATGGAGACAGGATATTTGATAAGGGGTTCATAGGGGAATTCTGAAAAGGAAAGGCCGCAGCATCACGGCTGCGGCCAATTGGCGCTTATTCAGCTACTTCGAGCGTAGGCTTTTCACCGCGATGGTGATCTTGAACCTTTTGCTTGTACTTTTGTACCTGGCGATCCAGTTTGTCGAACATGGCGTCGATGGCAGCGTAAAGATCGTCGCCAGATTCTTCAACGTGCATATCCTTACCCGGCACATGCAAAGTCGCCTCGGCTTTTTGCTTGAGTTTCTCAACAGAGAGAACCACGCTAACACCGGTGACTTTGTCAAAATGACGAACGACGGGATCAAGTTTGTTCTCGACGTACTCACGTAAAGCCGGTGTTACCTCGATATGGTGACCACTGATCTGCAGATTCACTTTTTTTCTCCTCTCTCTACAGGGTCTTGCGTAAATTGACCGGCGGGATGTTGAGGGACTCGCGGTATTTTGCCACCGTGCGTCTGGCTACAACAATTCCCTGCTGGCCTAGTATTTCGGATAACTGACTATCCGACAAGGGCTTCTTGCTATTTTCAGCCGAAATCAATTGCTTGATCAAGGCGCGGATAGCGGTAGCAGAGCACGCCCCACCAGTATCGGTGGAAACGTGGCTGCCAAAGAAATATTTGAGTTCGAAGATGCCGCGCGGTGTCGCCATGTACTTCTGATTGGTGACGCGGGATACGGTCGACTCATGTAAACCTAAAATATCAGCGATTTCGCGGAGCACCAGCGGCCGCATCGCGACCTCGCCGTGCTCGAAAAACTGGCGTTGGCGATCAACAATGGCTTGGGTTACCCGGTGAATGGTCTCAAAGCGCTGCTGCATGTTCTTGATCAACCAGCGGGCTTCCTGCAACTGGCCGGTCAGGTTGCCGTTACCACGCCGCTGGCGACCGAGGATTTCAGCGTACAAGCGGTTAATGCGTAGACGCGGGTAAGCGTCCGGATTGATGTAGGCCGTCCATTGGCCCTTCAGTTTTTTAACAATCACGTCAGGTGTGATATAGCGTGCTTCAATCTGAGCGAAACGCGCTCCAGGCCTCGGATTCAGGCTAACGATCAAAGCATGTGCGGTTTTCTGTGCTTCGTCGTCGCAACCCGTGAGTCGACGAATTTTGGCAAAGTCGCGGGCGGCGAGTAACTCCAGGTATTTATCGACAATGGTGAGCGCCAGCGTTCGATCTTCACTGGGTGACAAAGCCTTCATTTGCAGCGCCAGGCATTCTTGTGGGCTGCGAGCGCCGATGCCGACCGGATCAAAATTCTGGATCAGGCGCAGGGCGATCTCCAGTTCTTCAATCTCGATTTCATATTCAGGGGGTAATGTTTCCCAAAGCTCCTGCAATGACGCAGAAAGGTAACCGTCATCATCCAGCGCTTCAATCATGAAGCGGACCAGGCTACGGTCACGCTCGGAAAGCTGCGTCATCCCAAGTTGCCAACCCAGATGGTCACGCAGACTTATCGTTGCGGCGTGGATATCTTGCGAATCGCTGTCGTCATCTTCATCGCGTCCAGCGCCGGTAAACGTGCCGGCATCCGAACTCCATCGGTCATCGTCGACATCGCTTGGTGTCGACGGCACATCCTGCTCGCGAACATCGCGGGCATCTTGCTCTTCGCGCTCAACGCGCTGGTCACGTTCACCTTCAGTTGTTTGCGGGGCATCAAACTGCTGAGCCGCCGTGAACGATTCGCTTCCCTGGTCGTCATCGCGTTCCAGCATTGGATTTTCAAGCAGGTAGCGCTCGATTTCCTGTTGCATTTCGACGGTCGACAACTGCAGGAGTTTGATCGACTGCTGCAGCTGAGGTGTCAGTGCAAGGTGCTGCGAAAGTTTTAGTTGGAGAGCTGGCTTCATTGAATGGGTAACGGGTGCGGCTTAGTCAGAGTTTGAAATGTTCGCCAAGGTAAACCTTGCGCACACTTTCATTATTGACGATCTCTTTCGGCACTCCGGCGGCCAAGACGCGGCCGGCGCTAATAATATAAGCATGATCACAAATACCCAGTGTCTCGCGGACGTTGTGATCGGTAATCAATACCCCGATATTACGCTCCTTCAGGAAGCGAATAATCTTTTGAATTTCAAGCACAGCAATCGGGTCGACCCCGGCAAATGGTTCGTCGAGAAGAATAAAGCGCGGGTTGGTCGCCAGTGCGCGGGCAATTTCAACCCGGCGCCGTTCGCCACCAGAGAGCGCTGAGGCGTTTACGTGGCGGACATGATCGATATGCAGCTCGTTGAGCAGCCCCTCGACGCGGTCATCGAGTTCAGCTTTCGGCAAATCAAGCAACTCAAGAACGGCACGGATGTTTTCTTCGACATTCAGTTTGCGAAAGACGGAGGCTTCTTGCGGCAAGTAGGAAAGCCCCTTGCGGGCCCGACTATGCATAGGCAGGTGGGTTAGGTTGGCCTCATCGATATAGACTTCGCCGCCATCAGCGGCTACCAGGCCAACGATCATATAAAAACAGGTGGTCTTGCCAGCACCGTTCGGGCCAAGCAAACCGACGATTTCGCCGGATTTGACCTCGAAGGAAACGTCTTCAACCACAGTGCGCGCTTTGTAGCGCTTTTTCAAATTGTGGGCCGACAGCTTGGCAAGTGGGAGGGTCATTCATCTGCTCCACGCATGGCCCGGCGCATCGTTTGGGTTATTGCTTCGCCGGAAAAGCCACGATACTGTAAAAAACGCATCTGTTTGGCCCGTTCTGCGGGCGTTTGTGGCAACTGGCCGAATTTGCGTGCCCAGACTGCTTGGCAGCGCTCAATTTCATCGCCTGCTTCCGGCAGTGCCGCGGCGATGTCTTCGTCGCTTACGCCGCTTTGTCGCAATTCCTGTTTCAGGCGCCCGTTGCCGTAGCGCCGGGCGCGCGCGATTACCCGCTGGCTGGCAAAGCGCTGGTCACAAAGCAGGCGCTCGGGTTCCAGCGTTTCCAGCACGGCGTCGAGTAGATCGGCCGACTCGGCTTCCGCAGCAAGTTTGCTTTTCAACTCCGCCCGGCTGTGATCGCGCCGGGAGAGGAGTTGCAAGGCGCGAACCCGCAGGCTAGGCATCGGCCACCGACTTGGTTGGCTTGATCACGGTGGTGCTGGCCGCTTCGCGGATGCGAGCTTCAATTTCCTGGGCGATTTCAGGGTGATTACGCAGGAACTCGCGAGAATTGTCTTTACCCTGGCCAATCTTTTCACCTTTGTATGAATACCAGGCGCCAGATTTTTCGACCAGCTTGTGGGCGACTCCGAGCTCAACGATTTCACCGGCACGGGAAATGCCTTCTCCGTAGAGAATGTCGAAAATGGCTTCACGGAACGGTGGGGAAACCTTGTTTTTGACAACCTTGACCTTGGTTTCGTTACCGACCACTTCATCGCCGCGCTTGATGGAACCAATGCGCCGGATATCGAGGCGGACGGAGGCGTAAAACTTCAGCGCATTGCCGCCGGTGGTGGTTTCTGGCGAGCCGAACATGACGCCGATTTTCATCCGGATCTGATTGATGAAGATCACCAACGTATTGGTTTTCTTGATATTGGCAGTCAGTTTGCGTAGCGCCTGGCTCATCAGGCGGGCATGCAGGCCGACCATTTGGTCGCCCATGTCGCCTTCAATTTCGGCGCGCGGAGTGAGCGCGGCCACTGAGTCGATGACGACGATGTCGACCGACGCTGAGCGCACCAGCATGTCAGCGATTTCCAGCGCTTGCTCACCGTTATCGGGTTGGGAGATTAGTAGCTCATTGACGTTTACACCGAGTTTTTGGGCATATTGCGGATCGAGCGCGTGTTCGGCATCGATAAAGGCCGCAACGCCGCCCAGCTTCTGCATTTCAGCAACGACTTGCAGGCAGAGCGTGGTTTTGCCGGAAGATTCAGGGCCGTAGATTTCGACAACGCGGCCGCGTGGCAAGCCGCCGATTCCCAGCGCGATATCCAAACCCAGCGAACCGGTGGAAACCACCTGAATGCCTTCATCAATCTCGGCATCGCCCATTTTCATGATTGAGCCTTTGCCGAACTGCTTTTCGATTTGTTGCAGCGCTGCGGCGAGCGCCTTTGCCTTGTTGTCGTCCATGGTGCTACCTCGAAGATTTGAGCGGATTATGGCACAGGGGCCAAAGATGGAATAGAAATTGCTGCGCTTTCTGCGTGCCAACGGTGACTGTGAAAAGTGGCTTATTGCAGGGTATATTTGCCTGGGTGAGATTGCTTGCTTGTTCAATTACTGGCAATAAACACAGTACATTTACAGTGCTTGCTTGGCAAGCCTAATTTTTCAATGCGTCTTAATCAAGAGGCTCTGAACCCTGACTAAATTGCTTATCATGCGCCTTAAATTTTTGCTCGCT
>JAUYQT010000615.1 GCA_030697085.1 Azonexus sp.
TCACCCCAAAAACCAATCGCCAACTCGTTGTTTCACAATAAAAAATCAAAAATATCCACCTACTACAGTCCGCCACAGCGCAGTGCAAAACCGGCTTTTAACCAGCCAATCCAGACCTATCATGCATCCCTGATGCATTGAAAACTGGATTTCCGCCTACGCGGAAATGACGGGTTTTAGACCTGCGAGTGAGCGAGCCGGGCTGGTTAGCCAATTTCATTTTTGCGTCATTTTTCCGGTTGACCGTAACACCCCGTTCTGAGCGGCAAACCGCTTCTCATCCCTCCTTCTCCACCGCATCCAAACGAAAAACCTTGCCATCAACAATCAGGCTGAATCCACCTTCTGGCGACTCATCGACGATCCTGACGCCTGCATCAAAAAGCGCAGTCTTAATTTTTGACACGTTCGATAGCCGGGGCGACATTGCCCCTGTTTCCATTCGAGCAATAGTGACCTGTGACACGCCAGATTTGGCGGCAAGGACTTGCTGCGTCCAGTTCAGTGCCGTCCTTGCAGTTTTGAGGGCCGTAATTATTTTTAAAGAATGTGCATCCATATCTTTTACTTTTCCAGAGTGATATATATAGTGTCAGAACTGATTTTTATTTAGAGAAATACCATGCCCATCATCGCTTTGTCAGCCACACTAATTCGCACGTTAAGTTGCCCAGCCACCAAGGGCAAGATTGACTATTTTGATGCCAATTGTAAGGGTCTGTTGCTTGAGGTTCGGAAATCGGGTGGGAAAAGCTGGTATCTGCGCTATAGCGACGGGCATGCTAAACAACACCAGTACCGGATTGCTCTGCTTGATGATATGTCCTTACCCCAAGCCCGAAAACGCGCCAACGAACTCCGCGGCCAAATCGCCCTAGGCATCGACCCCACCGCCGAAAAATCCACCCGCCGTAGCGTCCCCACTTTTGCCGATTTTATCGAACAGCGTTACCTGCCTTTCGTCAAAGGTTACAAGCGCTCGTGGAAAACGGATGAGTCTTTGCTGCGCAATCATCTATTACCGATGCTCGGCAAGCGGCATCTGGATGAGATTAGCAAAACCGATATTGTCAGCATTCATCACGGGCGACGCGCTGCCGGTGCGGCGCTGGGCTCGGCTAATCGTCTTCTGATCATGCTGCGTTACATTTTCAACCTGGCAGTGCGTTGGGAGACCCCCGGTGTGACGGCGAATCCGACGAAGGATGTGGGTCTGTTTGAGAACCCCAACAAAATGGAGCGTTATCTGTCGCAAGCCGAGGCGCAACGGCTTTACGAGACGGTCTGCGAGAGCGAGAACACGATGTTGCAGTTCATTATTCCGATGCTGATTTTGACCGGGGCGCGCAAGCGCGAGGTGCTTGATGCACAGTGGCAGGACTTCAATTTGTTGCTCAGGCAATGGCGAATTCCCGTGACCAAGGCTGGCAAGCCGCGCTATGTGCCTTTGTCGGATGGGGTGTTGCAGTTGCTGGCGGCGGTGCCTCATAACGATGATTGCCCCTGGGTTTTCCCGAATCCGAAGACGCGGCGCCCTTATGTTTCATTTTTCTGCTCGTGGGATACGGCTCGCGCCAAGGCGGGCCTGACTGATGTGCGGATTCACGATTTGCGGCATTCGTTTGCCTCATTTTTGGTTAATGCGGGTCGGTCTCTTTATGAGGTTCAGAAGATTCTCGGGCATACGCAGGTGAAAACAACGCAGCGTTATGCGCATTTGAGCCAGGAAACCTTGATCGATGCGGCCAATGCCGCGATGCTGGCGACCGGCGTGATTTTTACGCCACGCCTTGTGTCTGTAAAGGCCGGAGTCAGGTCTGTTTAGGAGGTACTGATTTATTCCGTTCGTCCTGAGCTTATCGAAGGACAATCTCCGTTTTTTCAAGGGCTTCGACAGGCTCAGCCCGAACGGTTCTGAATAAATCAGCGTTTCCCTTAGGCCGCAGGGCATTGATTTTTAGCTAAATTTCCGGTTGACCGCAGCATTTATAAAAAATATCGGTTCGACCGGCAAGCGGCGAATGGGGCGAGCAGCCTCGTGGCTTTCAGCCTGCAGCAATCGCTTGAACCGCTAGTCGCTTAAACTGGCGGACTCTATGGATTCCGACCCACCTTATTTTCGTGAAGCAAGCCAAGAAATGATCCCGCCTACCGACCCCAGCATTCTCTCGCCGCTCGGCAAGCCGACGGCTTACCGCGCCGACTACGCACCGGAATTGCTCTATCCGATTGCGCGCCAGCTGAAGCGTGACGAACTTTTTATCACGGCTGAGTTGCTGCCTTTTGTCGGTGCGGATATCTGGAATGCCTATGAGGTTTCCTGGCTCAACCCTAAAGGCAAACCGGTCGTTGCACTGGCCAGTTTTCGCGTGCCGGCCGATAGCCCCTCCCTGATCGAATCAAAGTCTTTCAAGCTTTATCTAAACTCATTCAATCAAACCGCTTTTGCCGATGCCGCTACCGTTGAAGCCACACTGGAGCGCGACCTTTCGGCGGCAGCCGGCGCGCAGATCAGGGCAAAAATTGAGGTATTAAGCGGTCGACCGTGGGGCCAGCCTTTGCTGCTGTGGTCGCAGGTTTCTATCGGCCACCCAGAAGGCATTTTGCTTGACGAGCTCGACATCGCCTGCACGACCTACCAGCCTGCGCCGGAGTTTCTCGTGGTCGCTGACGGCGCGGTGATTGAAGAAACCCTTTACTCCCACCTGCTGAAATCGAATTGTTTGGTCACCGGCCAGCCCGATTGGGCGATGGTCGTCATCCGCTACCGTGGCCGTCCGATTGAACATGCCGGCCTGCTCCGCTACATCGTTTCCTTCCGTGGCCACAACGAATTTCATGAGCAGTGCGTTGAGCGGATTTATTGCGATATTCAACGCCATTGCGCACCGGAGGCACTCTCTGTTTATGCCCGGTACACCCGGCGTGGCGGACTGGACATTAACCCGTTCCGCAGTAGCGGCGAGTTTCCGCCCCCCGACAACCAGCGGGAAGTGCGCCAGTAGCGCCGGTTTCTGTCATGCCTGAAACTTCCCCACTCCTACTGCTTCATTCCGAGATTGATCAGCGCGTCCAAAGCATTCTGGAAAACCACCCGGACTGGATTTGCGGCAAGGGCTGCGACCTTTGCTGTCGCCGCCTGGCCGAAATTCCGCCACTCACGACGGCAGAATGGGATTTACTGCAAGCCGGCCTGGCCGCACTGCCGCTATCACAGCGCCAGGAAATCGGCGATAGAGTCGACGCCCTCGCCGAGCAAACATCTCGCCCCATCGTCTGCCCGTTTCTTGACCAAAACACCGGCGCCTGCCCGGTCTATCTGCACCGACCGGTCGCCTGCCGCAGCTACGGCTTTTACGTCCAGCGCGAGTTGGGGTTGTATTGCCACGAGATCGAATCCCGCGTCGCCGCTGGCACTTTGAGCGATGTGGTCTGGGGCAACCACGATGCGATTGACCAACGCCTGACCCGCCTTGGCGAAAGCCGCCCACTGACCGAATGGTTTACCGCCTGGGCACAAACAGCAGGTTTTCGTATTTAGCCACCCACTACCCACTACGAAACACCAACTACGAACTACCTACTAACAACTAACTGAGTCGCCAGCAAACGCCGTCGCTCCGCTAGACGCAGCAAGGGTTTGACTTCGCAATATTGCAAAGCCTTTTCATCGGCAAACATCACGCCGGCTTGGCCGGCTTTGACTTCGCGGGCGATGAGATGCAGGCGTTCGCGCCAATGCATGACGACGGCGATCCAGTCCGGGAATTCAGCCGGGTCGAAGATTTTCTGCTTCTCGTCACCGACCCCGTGCACGCCGGGCAGAATGTCTTTTTCGTCGGCCACGCCGGCAAAACCGGGCTTGTCGATCAGCACTTTGGCAAAGACCACGGCGGTCACTTCATCGGCCACCAGCGCAGCGTAAATCGGCAGTTGCGGTTCGGTGATGCGGGCGTCGGCCCAGTTTTTGATATCGACCGCGGCGCCGGTTTTGTAGTCGATGATGATCTGGCGGCCGTCAGCCAATTGATCGATGCGGTCAACGACCATTTTGACGCGAATATCCTGAATCTCGACTTGCGCCTCTTTTTCGCAGGCGATCACCTCGAAATCGAGCCCTCGCTTACCTTCAACCACCAGCCAGATTTCAAGCAAGCGGGCCAGACGCGCTGCTTCGAGTACGCGAAAACGCGCCGGCAGCGTCACCCGGCATTCCAGCTCAAAGGTTTGCAGCGCCTGGCTAACGGCCTCGGCGATCACCTGCTGGCGGGCCGAATCGCTCAATGCCGCCAAGGACTGCGAGCTGCGCACGGCTGTCCAGAAAGCCTCAAGCGCCGCGTGCACCAGCGTGCCCCGGGCGGCAGGGTCGAGGCCTTCGACCGGCGTCTCCATAGCCTCGGCGCCGAGGCGGAACTGGTAGTAGGCCCAGGCCGGGCAGATGGCCTGGGCGCGCAGCAGCCAGCTGCCACCGGAAACTTTTTCGCCTTCTGCAACTGCTGGCGCCAGCGCATCGGCGAGGTGTTCGCACGCTTGCCCAGCCTGCCTGGCGAGTTGCTGCGTCAGCGTTTCAAGCTTGGCCGGCTGAGCGGCGGCCAGCGCCAAGCCGGCGATCAGCGGGCTGGGGCGCAGCATCCGGTTGCCGTCAGCCAGGGCGTAGGAAAGCGTCACGCTCGGCGCGGCAAGGAGCAAACGGTGGTGCACCCGCGTGGCGAAATCGAGCTCGACTTCGGCACTGGCGTGGGCGGCACCGGCGGCACGCAGCAATTCGGCCGGCAACAGCGGATTTGGCCGGGGCGCCGGCGGCCAAAGGTCGTCATTCATGCCCATCACCCAGAGCGCATCAAAGTCGAGGCCCGCGCTTTCGAGCATGCCGAGCACTTGAATGGCCGGACGGCCGATGGTTTCAGGTTGAAAAACGCGCTGCCGACAAAGTTGGGAAAGGCGACGGACAGCTTCGTTCAGATCGAGCGAGCCGAGCAACACATCGAAACGGCCAAAACTGTCGAGCACTTCGAGAAAAGCCCGCTGGGCCTGGAATTCATGGCTGGAAAGCTCGCGATCACCGGGCCACTGGGCGGCCAGCAAGGCGCGCTGGAACTGCGTTGCCCAAGCCCCGGGCAGCGCGGCTTTCGGCGCCTGGCCCATGACCTCGACGAAGGCCGCAAGCGCCGCCAGGCTTTGCGGACAAAGCGGCGGTGCGGCTTCGGCCAGCCATTCGGCGAGACGAATGAGCGCCGGCAAGGTGGTGAAATAGGGCAAATCGCGACGCAGCAGGGTGTCGAGCCGGGCGCGGCCATCGGCCTCGGCTTCACTGGCGCCCCAGCCGGTGGCGAGCAAGAGCGCCGAAAGCCGGCTCTGTTCGACCTTGCCGCGACCGCTGCCGAGCGCCAGTAGATCAAGGGCAACGCGGATTAGGGGCAAATCAGCCAGCCCACGGCCCAGCGAAAAATTGAAGCGACGCGGCATTTCGGCGGCATCGGGGCGAATCAGAGCTGGGTGCAGGGCATCGTCAAGCGTGAACTCCAGAGCATCACGCACGCCCGCAAGATCAGGCGCCACGACACCGAGCCGGGCGGCCGGGTTGATGGCAAGTTGCGCCTTGGCCCAAGCGGCCACGGTGGCGCATTCAGCGGCGCTGTCGGCACAGGGGAGAACCTGGCATCGGCCTTCTGCCACGCCGGCCTCTTCGGCATTTTGATCAATGCTGCGGTCAACCTCGTTTTGGCGGTGATTTTCAAGCACCACACCGCGCGCCGTCAGGGCCGCCATCAGACGTTGCTCAAGCGGGGTGTAACGGTCGAAGCCGGTGAAACTGATCGCCGACGGCAGGGTGAAATGGCCGGCCTCAATCAAATCTATCAAGCGCCAATGCAGGCTGGCCGGATCGAGCCAGCCGCCGGCCTGGCAACGTTTTTGAAAAGCGGCCTGCCAGCCGACAAAAAGCTGCGCCTCTTCGGAAAGCGCCGTACCGGCTGACTGAATTTTCCAGACGCAGGCCAGCGCGTGGGCCTCGGCTGCGGATGCCGCCATGCCCTGAATATCGAACAGGGGCGCCGCTTCGGTCAGTGATGCGGCAATCACTTTTTCCCAAAGCAGGCGTTCGGCAAATGGGTCGAGCGCTGCCGGCAAGTCGGCAATGCCCGTCAGCATTGCCTCATCCGCCAGCGTTGCCAGCCACTGCCCGAGCGTTAGCGCCTGACGGGTTTGCCAGACCTGTTGCCCGCCCGGCACCTCGCCGCGCAAGGTTTGAGCGAGGCGAGTAGTGGCGCAAAGAAATAGCGAAGTGTTCAAATTCTCTCCAAAAACACCCTGAAAAATCAGTTGACCGCAGCCGGCCGAGCTGGCGCTGCGGGACGGGCGGGTGCAGCCGGCTGGCTGACGCCTGAAGCGGGTACTGCAGGCTTGACCAGTGCGGGTTTGATCAATGGGCTGGCCGGAGCGGGCGCGGCGGGCTTTTGCAGCGCGGCTGGCGTTGCGGGCTGGGCAGCAAGGGCTGGCTTTGCTGGCATGGCCGGCTGGGCGGGCATCGCGGGGTGGGCTACAGCCGGGGCTGGACTGGCCAGCGGTTTGGTGGTGAGTGTTGTCTTACCGGGCATGGCGGGGCCAGGCTTGGTGACGGCGGGATTGGCCGTTTCGGTTACACGCGGCACCGGTATGGCCGACGTTTTTGCCGCCGGGGTGGCAACCGGCGCCGGCAAACGCGTCGCGCCGCCAATGCTCACATCGGCACGCAAATCTTTCAGAATGGCGGGGCCGATGCCCGGCACTTTCTCCAAATCATCCACTGAGGTGAAGGGGCCATTTTTCTTGCGGTAATCGACAATCGCCTTGGCTTTGGTCGGGCCGATGCCCTTCAGGCTATCGAGCTCCTTCTGGCTGGCGGTATTGATGTTGACCTGGGCGAAGGCCACGCCCATTGCCAGCAGCCAGCCGATAACTACCATGGTAATTTTTTTCATGTTCACCTCGTTGATGCTGCCGCGCCTGAGCTGACTGGCAGATACCGGCGCCGATCCATTAAATAGTTAAAAAAAAGCCCCGCAGGGCGGGGCTTTTCGTGAAGCAACGGCAAATTACTTGGTGCCGATGACTTCGATATCAACACGACGATCCGGCTGCAGGCAGTCGA
>JAUYQT010000782.1 GCA_030697085.1 Azonexus sp.
AGATTTAACAACACGCTCCTCCTGCTCACCCTGGCCCTGTTATCCAGCCCCACCCGGGCCCAGCAAGACCCCCTCGGCCGCTTGTTTTTCACCCCACAACAACGCGCCGCGCTCGACCGTCAGCGCGAACAAAACCGCAACTTCGTCCCCAACGCCACCGACAGCGAAAGCAGCCTGACCATCAACGGCGAAGTCCGCCGCAGCAGCGGCCGTGCCACACGCTGGATCAATGGCGAAGCAGACTGGAATGCCGCCCAACCGAGGCCAAGCGTGCCGGTGGGTGATACGTTCCATCCGGGAACGGGGGAACGAGAGAGCTTGCTGGGGGAGGGCAGGATTATTGTTAAGCCGGGTGCGAGGCGATGAATTGCCGTGCAACCAGACCTCACAAACAATCAGGCGTTGCACTTCTAGCCTTGTTGATCCTGGTCATGCTTGCTGGAAGCTATGCCTTTTACCGAAGTTCAAATCTCGGGACAGGAGATGCCCAAGAAAAAAACAAGCAGTTTCTACAACTAATCAAGGTTAAAGAATCACTAATTGCCTACGCCGTGGTCGATAGTAAGCGCCCCGGCCGCCTTCCTTGTCCTGATTTATTGGGGGATGGAATCTCCCCCATTCTATCGCGTGATGACTGTGATTCTTACAGTGGCTATTTACCCTGGAAAACACTCGACCTACCCGAGGGAACTGATTTTACAGGCGCACACCTTCGATACAAGATTTCGCCATTATTTGGCGGCGACAGATTAAAACCCGAACTAAATAGTGAAACCGAAACATCGCTTCGCCTCGATATTCCAGAACCATCAGCCAGCAATGACATTGCAGCGCTCATCATTGCGCCTCGTGGTTCTTTTGATACTCGCAACAACAATGCAACTGATTATTTTTACAATGGCCGGTCAGAAAACCCCGATGATAATGATCTTGTTGTGCCAGTTACGCGACGGGAATTAATGGCTGCGGTAGAACAGCGCATTGCCAATCAGACAAGGACCTGCCTGCAAGAACACGCAACGACCGTCGAGAAGTTTTGTCGAAAATTATGGGCCACCGAGCCTGACGCGATTTGTCCAGATCTTAACAACCCTGATATCCAGAACCCCCTACAAACTTACCCTTGGCCGGCCCCCCTCTCCAACAATATTTACAAAGGCGTGGCTGGAAGTTTGTTTGGAATGATCCCCGATACTCAGCCGGGTAACCCCGAAGATGTTTTGAAACAATCAATTGCAAAAATCGGTGAGCTAAAAAAATCACTTGAATCAGCGTCGACCGCAGAATCAAAAGTTTTAATTCTTAAGAAACTTCAGGAAGAAGCCGCCTACATACGTGGTTTTTTTGACCGGCTTTATATTGCAGCCGAAGATTTGTATCGAAAGGCAGTTGCTGCAGAGAAAGCTTTTATATCACTTGATGAAAAGATCGTCACTGCAACAGACAATGACGACAATTTTCTCGGAATGGCTGCAGATCTACCTGGCGCAATTAAGAAAGAACGTGAATCCAGCTTGGCTCAATTTCGCGAGGCTTTAGCGAACTTGGGCCTAGATGTTTTTCTAATGGAAATGCAGGACGAGACACTAAAACTACAAACAAAAATCAATACTGCAACTACCACACCAACCGGAACAACACTAGGCACCCTCCAAACACAATCAAACGTATTTAAAAGCAAGATATTTGCATATTCATCAACCCCCAATCCAGAACTAAGCAACCTGCTGACAGCAGGCTTTATCGCTGCTACTTTGGCATACGATAATACAAAATCAGCAAAAACAGAGCTTGATAATATTGACTCAGTAACAAGAGCGATTTCTAGCACCAACACACTTCGTGACGTGAATAATTTACTGATTGCGGCCCTGAAAGATGGCCTTTCTTTCCAACTCCTGTCCGAAGAACTAATCGTATTACTGATTGGCATGACGACAAATCCAGCCAACCCAGAACTACTCCGGCCACTACTCGAACTTTCTCTCAGCTTGGTAACACAGCAACAAATAGAAGACGCCCCGGCAGCAATCCAGACCCGAA
>JAUYQT010000030.1 GCA_030697085.1 Azonexus sp.
GAGAGTGCCCATAGCCAGCTGGCGTTCTACGAAAAACTCGAACGCCAGGGCGTCTTGAACAAGGAGGCCGCCCAAGCTGGCGCGATGAATACGATCCGGGAGATGCGTTACAACGGCAAGGAATACTTCTGGATCAACGATACCGATCCCGTGCCGAAGATGCTGATGCATCCGATCATGCCGGAACTCGATGGCCGAACATTGAACGATGTGAAATTTGACGTTGTCACCGGTATGCGGGCTGGCCTGGAGGGGCCGTTTGTGACGACCGATGGCCACAAGAATATTATGCTTGCCTTCAATGAACTGGTGGTGCAAAGCGGCCATGGCTATGTCACTTATCGCTGGCCAAAAACCAAACCGGGCGGTGGCGCTACTGAAGCCTTCTTTCCCAAGCTTTCCTATGTCAAACAATTTTCGCCTTGGGGCTGGGTCATTGGCTCGGGTATTTACATTGATGACATCGATACCGTCGTTCAGGCGCAAGCCCTGCAGCAGCTGTGGATGCTGCTCGGCATTAGTGCCGCGCTTCTGCTGATTGCCGGTCTCATTGCCCGCAGCATTACCCTGCCGCTGCAGATCACGACCGACGCCATGCGCGCTATCGCCCAGGGTGACACCGGCCTGGCGCAGCGGGTGCCGGTTACCGGGCGTAGCGAAATTGCCGAACTGGCCGGCAATTTCAACGAGATGCTGGATCACATCGAGGCGCGCGATCTTGCCCTGGCCAAACATCGCGCCGGTCTGGAAGAAGAGGTCGCCAGCCGTACGATCAAATTGCGTGAAGCCAATGCTCAACTGGATCGGGAGCTGAGTGAACGCAAGCGCGTCGAAAAGGAGATCAGCGAGAGCAAGAATCGTATGCGGGCTCTGCTCGACGCGAGCGATGAATCGGTATTGTTACTCGCACCGGATGGCAAAATTCTTGAGATCAATGCCTTTGCTGCGCAGCGTTTCGGCCACCTCCCCGAGGAAATGTTCGGCAAGATTTTTTTCGATTTCATTCCGGCCGCGCTCGCTGAAACACGCCGTGCTGCAGTCCGTTGCGTGGCCGAGACTGGTGAAATGCTCCGCCTTCAGGATCAGCGCGCCGGCATTTTTTTCGACAACAGCATTTATCCGGTCAAGGATGAACATGGCGTCGTTGAAAGTGTTGGCATCTATGCCAAGGACGTGAGCGAACAACGTCGGGCCAGGCAGGAGGATGAGTTGTTCGCTCATCTTGGCACGGTGCTGATGCGCTGGCGTATCGACACGGGCGCCGTTGCGCAGATATTTTGCGATGACGTTCTTTCTGTCTTTGACCTGGCCGCGGCCCTAATCACCATAACCAAACCGGACGGCAGCGAGACTTTGCTGGCGGCCTCGGGCGGAATGCCGCAGCCGGTGTGTGAGGCGCTGTGGGAAATTGACCACGCGGGCACCACCTGCCTGCCAATAGCCGAGGTCATTGCCAGCGGAAAATACCAAATCCTTGGTTTTGAGGGGCTTGCCTGCCAGCGCTGTTCTCGCGCCCCGGCATTGGGCGCCAGAGCAGGCATCATTTTGCCGCTGATGATCCATGGCGAGGGCCGGGGAGCACTCACTCTTTATGGACGAGAAACCGGTCAATTCGACAAACGCTTGTTGCAGCAGCGCCTCGTGACCTTCGCCAACCGCCTGAGTGTCATCCTTGAGTCTGCCATGCAACAGGAGCGCTTGAGTCTGTTCGACTCGGCGCTGGCCGAGGTGGGCAATGCAGTGATGATTACCGACGGCAACGGGCGCATTGTCTGGGTCAACCGTTCTTTTACGGTACTTTCCGGCTACGCCAGTGACGAAATTATTGGCAAGACTCCCAAGCTGTTCAACTCAGGGATGCAGGGTGCCGAGTTTTATCAACAGTTCTGGCAAACCATTTCCAGCGGCGCCCACTGGCATGGCGATATTGTCAATCGACGCAAGGATGGTAGCCATTACACAGCGAATCAAATGGTGACGCCCCTCCGCAATAGCGATGGTGAGATCAGCCACCATGTGTCCATCCTGGAAGATGTCAGCGAACGGAAACGTCAGGAAAATGAACTGCAGGAACGCTTTCAGCGTATCCAGCTGTTAAACGAGCAACTGAAAAATACCCAGAACCAGCTGCTGCAATCAGAGAAAATGGCCTCCATCGGTCAATTGGCCGCTGGCGTCGCGCATGAAATCAATAATCCGATGGGTTTTGTCAGTTCCAACCTCGGCACCCTGAAGGCGTACGTCGAAGAGCTGTTGGGTATCATCGCCGCCTATGGTGAGGCCGACCCGTTGATCGCTCAACAGGCAGAAATCCATGCCGCCATAGAAAGACTGAAAAAACAGGCCGACCTTGGTTTCTTGAGCCAGGACATTCTGACGCTGCTCAGTGAGTCACGGGATGGGGTGAATCGGGTGACCAAAATCGTCCAGGATCTCAAGGATTTTTCCCGGATTGATAGCGCCGACTGGGCGCTGGCCAATCTTGAGCAGGGGATCGACAGCACCCTCAATATTGTCCAGAGCGAGCTTCGGTTCAAGGCCGACATCGTCAAGGAATACAGCGGGATTCCGGCCGTTGAATGTCTCGGCTCGCAACTCAATCAGGTATTTATGAACCTGCTGCTCAATGCCGCGCATGCGATCAAAACACACGGCACCATCACCATTCGCACCGGCTCGGATGAGGCGAAGGTCTGGGTCGAGATCGATGATAACGGTCAGGGTATCCCGCCTGAAAACCTCGAACGAATCTTCGAGCCATTTTTTACCACCAAGCCGATTGGCAAGGGAACCGGGCTGGGTCTCTCGCTGGCGTACAGCATCGTTCAGAAACATCACGGCAATCTGGCGGTCAGGAGCCGGGTAGGTGTGGGCACCTGTTTCCGTCTGGAGATTCCGCGCTTTCACGAGTTGGCAGCGGCATAAGAAAGCCGGATGATCTGAGAGGCAAATGCAGATTGCTGCAGTGAAATATTCGGGATCATAAATAGCCGACAAGTCCGTTGAGCTATTAGAATCCAACTCCATGATCAAGCTGCTTAGTTCCTGCTGGCCCAAAACGCTTCGCCTCCGCCTGATTCTGATCATGGGTGTGATTGTCAGCCTGTCGATTGCATTGACCGGCTATTCGCTCACGGTAAAGGGCAAGGAGTCCATCCTTCAGGAAAAGCGCATCCACTTGCTAGGGATCACCCGCGTCTTGGCCACCTACCTGGAGGCGCGGGGTGGGTTCACCCAGTTGGAGGCGGATAGCAAGGCTGACCGTGCCAAACATATTGCTGATCTAAATCAGCAGCTTACTACCTACACCGACCAGATTGCCGCCGCTTTTCCCGGCATTGGGGTTGGCTACTATCACCGCACGCTGGATAGCATCATCACCTATGGGCCGAGCACCGCCTATGGCGATACTGTCGGGCTCAGCATTGCGTTGGAGCATCCGGGCCGGGCGGTGCTGGCATCGGGGCAGCCCAATGTTGTCAATGGCTTGCAGGTCCGTGGGGAAATCATGAATGCGATGATGCCGATCATCGAGCATGGTGAAACGGTGGGCTATATATGGGCCAACGAACTGCTCGACGACATCAATCAGCAGGTGCAGGCAATGCGCACCGATGTCTATTCATTCACGCTGGCTGCATTACTGTTCTCGCTGCTGGTGATCTATTGGATCGTGACCCGACTGACCCGGGATGTGGAGACGATTAAAAGCAGTCTCAAACAGATGGAGTTCAATCTGGAAGAGCGCATTCCGGCTTTGCCCGGTGAAACCGGGCAGATTGCCCAGGCGATTAACTCAATGGCGCAAGCCCTGTTTGAAGCTCAAATCCGGGAGCGCTTGTCTTCTGAAGCCGCCCTGCAGCATAGCGAAAACACCTTGCGCACCGCCATTGATGCGATTGATGAAGCGTTCATCATGTTCGATGCCGATGATCGACTGGTCTTTTGCAATGAGAAATACAAAGAAATCTTTAGTGAAACGAGAGAAATCCTCGTCCCTGGCAGCAGTTTCGAGTCAATTGTCCGTCTTGGTTTGGCGCGGGGGGTTTATCCGGCGGCGGTTGGTCAGGAAGATGCCTGGATTGCCCAGCGCCTGATTGATCATCGCTCTGGAGACGCTTCCACCGAGCAGCAAAATCAGGAGGGGCGCTGGCTGAGGGTGGTCGATAAGCGAACGGCAAATGGCTATATCGTTGGTTTCCGGGTTGATATCACCGAACTGAAGCATGCGACCGAGGTTGCCGAGGCGGCAAACCGTCTGAAG
>JAUYQT010000161.1 GCA_030697085.1 Azonexus sp.
TACAACTTCAATCAGCCGTCGAATCAGTATGCAAACCCGCAGGGCCAGGGAGCGGGTGAGCAGCGTAATCGCGCACGAATTCATACCGAGCTTGGCGCCATGTACTTTCAGGGCGGTAGCATGTCGGTGGCGCTTGACGAGTTGGGGATCGCGCTGACCGCTGATCCCAGCTATTTCCAGGCGTACAGTATTCGCGGGTTGGTCCGCGCTGCGCTCAAGGAGTATGACAAGGCTGAGGCTGATTTTCAGCGCGCCCTGAATCTGGCGCCGAATGATCCGGAAGTAAATAACAACTACGGTTGGTATTTGTGCGACACCGGCAAGGAGCGCCAATCGATTGCATATTTCCTGAATGCGCTGAAAAGCCCGCTTTACGAAACGCCCGAGCGCGCTTATGCCAATGCGGGAACCTGTGCGTTGAAGGCGGGTGATCTCGAGGGTGCGCAGGGGTATTTGCTGCAGGCACTGCAAATGTCGCGCGATGGCGGAATGACGCCGCGTCTGCAGATGGCCAAATTGCTTTTCAAGCGTGGGACGTTTGAAGAGGCGCGCGTTTATCTCAGTGATGCACTCAAGCTAATGGAGCCGCCAACGGCAGAAGCGCTCTGGCTGGGTGTGCGGATCGAGCGCAAACTAGGCAACCGGTCGACCGAAGGTAGTTATGCGTCGCAACTTCGCAGTCGTTATCCCGCTTCGCCCGAGTATCAAGAATTCCTCAAGGGTAATTTCGAATGAGTGAGCAGTTTAACGACGGTGAAAGTGTTGCCGAAACCCCGCAATTGAAGCCGGCCCTCCAGGTCGGCGAAATCCTCAGGTTGGCGCGTGAGGCCCAGGGCGTAACGGCCCTTGAGATCGCCCATACCCTGAAGCTTGCGCCACGCCAGGTTGCAGCCTTGGAGGCTGGGGATTGGCAGGGCTTGCCGGGTAATACGTTTGTCCGTGGTTTTGTCCGCAATTACGCCCGGATCGTTCAGGTCGATGCGGCACCACTGATGGCGCAGCTTGATGGCAGTCTCGAAAAGGAGAACAGCAATCTGGCTGTTTCAGAGATGTCGCCAGCGACCATGCCACGCTCGGGCGCAGCAGCCCGTCGTGATCGCACCCTGGCGATGATGGGCATTGGCTTGGTGGTACTCGCTGCGTTAGTATATTTTTTGCTGCCGAATAATCTTTCTACTTGGCGAGAAAGCACGCAGGGTTTGCTTGACTCGCTGGCGCGCAAGGAAGAGCCGGTGCCTACCGCTGTTATCCCGGCCGAGCCGTTGTTTCCGCCGGGGACGACGCCGCAGCAGATTATGAATCCCCAGGTGCCGGTTTCGACAGATGCGCTGCCGGGTGATGTCGTTGCGCCAGTACCTGGCGTGAGAGTGTTGCCCGCGCCAGCCGATGTAACGCCAGTCGCTGCTATCAAGGCGCCACAGCTACGTTTTGTTGTCCATAAGGATTCATGGCTGGAAGTTCGCGATCGCGACAATAAGCCCATTTTCTCCCAGCGTGTGCTGGCCGGTACTGAGCAAACGCTCACCGGGGAAGGGCCGCTTTCCATGGTGATCGGCTTTGCGCCAGGGGTGCGGGTTTTCTCGCATGGCCAGGCGGTTGATTTGACCCCCCACACGCGCGGTGAAGTTGCCCGTCTTGTCCTGGAGTAAACCGTGAGTGCTTTATCCCGGCGCCTGACGCGCAGTTGCAAGATTGGCCATGTGACGATGGGCGGCAGTGCGCCGGTAGTCATCCAGTCGATGACCAATACCGATACCGTTGATTATCTGGCGACTGCGCTGCAAACCGCCGAGCTGGCGCGGGCGGGTTCCGAGTTGGTGCGAATCACGGTCAATACGCCGGAAGCAGCCGCTGCGGTGCCAAAAATTCGCGAGCATCTCGACCGCATGAATTGCAATGTGCCGCTGATCGGTGATTTTCACTACAACGGTCATCGCCTGCTGATTGATCATCCGGGCTGCGCCGAGGCGCTGGCCAAGTATCGGATCAATCCGGGCAACGTCGGCTTCGGCAAGAAAAAAGACGAGCAATTCGCCCAGATGATCGAACTGGCCTGCAAGTACGACAAGCCGGTACGCATCGGCGTGAACTGGGGCAGCCTTGACCAGAATTTGCTTGCCCGCGTCATGGACGAAAACAGCCGCAAGGCTGAACCGCTGGATGCGACGGCAATCATGCGTCACGCGATGGTAATTTCGGCGCTGGAGTCCGCAGCGAAAGCTGAGGAAGTCGGGCTGGCCGGCGAGAAAATCATTCTTTCCTGCAAGGTTTCGAGTGTGCAGGATCTGATCGCCATTTACCGCGAGCTTTCAAGGCGGTCCGATTACGCCTTGCACCTTGGCTTGACCGAGGCCGGCATGGGTTCCAAGGGAATTGTCGCGTCGACCGCAGCACTCTCCGTTTTGCTCCAGGAGGGGATCGGCGACACGATCCGGATTTCCCTGACGCCGGAGCCGGGCGGCTCGCGCGCCCAGGAAGTCATCGTCGGGCAGGAAATCCTGCAAACCATGGGCTTGCGCGCCTTTACGCCGATGGTCGCAGCCTGCCCCGGTTGTGGTCGGACAACGAGTACCTTGTTCCAGGAGCTGGCGGGTGAGGTGCAGGATTTTGTTCGGGCCAAAATGCCGGAATGGAAGCTGCATTACGACGGCGCCGAAAATATGACGCTGGCCGTAATGGGCTGTATCGTCAATGGACCCGGTGAGTCGAAGCACGCCAATATTGGTATTTCCCTGCCGGGCACTGGCGAAGCGCCGTCCGCCCCGGTTTTTGAGGATGGCGAAAAAACGGTGACCTTAAAAGGCGACAATATCGCCAACGAATTCAAACAAATCATCGAGCGCTATGTTGAGCGCACTTACACCAAGAAACTGAAGTCATGAGTCAAACCTTGCAAGCCGTGCGCGGGATGAACGATATCCTGCCCGACGAAGCCGAATTCTGGGAACTGTTCGAGGACACCATCCGTGCGTGGCTAAAGGGCTACGGCTATCGGCCGATCCGCCTGCCGATCGTCGAGCCGACGCCGCTCTTCAAGCGCGCTATCGGGGAAGTCACCGACATTGTCGAAAAGGAAATGTATTCCTTCATCGACGGCCTGAACGGCGAAGCGCTGACCCTGCGGCCGGAAGGGACGGCTGGTTGCGTCCGCGCCGTCATTGAACACAATCTGGCAGCCCGTCAGACCCAGCGTCTTTATTACATTGGCCAGATGTATCGCCATGAACGACCGCAAAAAGGGCGTTATCGCCAGTTCCATCAGGTCGGCGTTGAATCCTTCGGCATGGCTGGCCCGGATATCGATGCCGAAATGATCCTGATGGGGGCTCGCCTGTGGGGCGATCTTGGCCTGGACGGTATCGAACTGCAGATCAACAGCCTCGGGCAACCGGAAGAGCGGGCCCTGCATCGCGCTGCGCTGATCACCTATTTTGAGGAAAACGCCGAGCTGCTCGACGAAGAAGCCAAGCGTCGCTTGCATACCAACCCGTTGCGTATTCTCGATACCAAAAATCCGGCCATGCAGGATTTGTGTACCGCGGCACCGAAGCTGATTGATTACCTCGGCGACGAGTCGCTGGCGCATTTTGAGGGCGTGCAGCGCGTTTTGCGTGACGCCGGCGTGTCCTACAAAATCAACCCGCGCCTGGTGCGCGGTCTGGATTATTACAATCTGACCGTCTTTGAATGGGTGACTGACCGTCTCGGTGCCCAAGGTACCGTCTGTGCCGGTGGCCGTTACGACGGCCTGGTCAGTCAGCTTGGCGGCAAACCCACGCCGGCCTGTGGTTTCGCCATGGGCGTCGAGCGGCTGATCGCGTTGATCAAGGAGTCCGGTGGCGAACCGGCGGCGCCGGCACCTGACGTTTATTTCGTGCATCAAGGCGAGGCCGCTTCCCGGCTCTCCTTCCGGGTTGCCGAAGGCTTGCGCGATCAGGGGATTAATGTACTTTTGCATTGCGGCGGTGGCAGTTTCAAATCACAAATGAAAAAGGCCGATAGCAGCGGTGCAGCATTTGCCGTCATTATTGGCGATGACGAGGCGTCGACCGGGGAAGCTCAGTTGAAATCGCTGCGTGAAGCAGGTTCGGCACAACTTAAAGTTAAAGTGGACGATCTGGCGGAAGCCATCATCGGACAAATGATTGATTCGGACGAAACGGACGAGGAATAAGCGGCATGGCGCACTACGATCTTGAAGAGCAGGAACAGCTTGATACGCTGAAAACCTGGTGGAAAATGCACGGCAATCTGGTGACTGGCCTGGTGACGGCTTTTTGTCTGGCGGTTGTCGCCTGGCAGGGATGGAACTGGTATCAACGTGGTCAGGTAACCCAGGCGTCGGCTGTCTTTGTCGTGCTGGAACAGGCGGTGATCAATCGCGATGCTCAGAAGACGAAGTCGGCTGCGGGTGAGTTGGCTGAAAAATTTGGTAGCACATCTTATGCGGGCCTTGGCGCCTTGTTGGCAGCCAAGCAGTCCTTTGAAGCCGGTGATCTGAAAACAGCCAGGGCGCAGCTGGTTTGGGCAGCAGATAATGGCAAGGACGAAATCAAGGATATCGCACGCTTGCGTCTGGCCGCAGTTGAGCTTGACGACAAGGCTTACGATGCAGCCTTGAAGCAGCTTGAGGCTACCCATTCTTCAGCTTTCAGTCCCCGCTTTCTTGAGATGAAAGGCGATGTGCTTTCTGCTCAGGGCAAGAAGGTGGAAGCCCGTGCTGCCTACAAGGCGGCCCAGGAGAAGGCTCAAAACAAGCCGGGCGCTGGTCGCGAATTGTTGCAGCAGAAGCTGGATAGCCTGGGGGAGGCGGCTTGATGTCGCGCCGTCTGCTTACTGTTTTTACTGCCGCAGGTTTGTTGCTGAGTGGTTGCGCCAGCATTTCCGATTCGCTGAATTCAATCAATCCATTTATCAGCTCCGGACCAAAGATGGCGCCGCTGAAGCCGATTGTGGCAAGTGTCGAGGTTCGCCAGTCATGGTCATTCAGTGCCGGCAAGGCGGGCGATTACACCTTTTCACCGGCCGTCGTGGGTGCTGCGGTTTTTGTCGCGGCGGCAGATGGTACGGTCAATAAGCTGGAAGACGGTAAATCAGTCTGGAAAATTAAAGTCGGTCAGCCAATTTCAGCGGGTGTCGGTGCCAATAAACGTCTGGTTGTGGTTGGCACGCCGAAGGGCGATGTGCTGGCATTTTCAGCCGAAGATGGCAAGCCGCTCTGGCAGGCGCGAGTGAGTAGCGAAGTGCTGGCTGCACCAACGGTAGGTGATGATGGGGTTGCGGTGAAGAGCGGCGATAACCGAATTTTCCTGTTCGATAGTAACGATGGTGGCCAGAAGTGGGTTTATCAGCGCTCGACACCGACTTTGTCGATTCGTAGCGCCGGTTCGCCGGTGTTTGCAGATCAATATCTATTTGTCGGTTTTCCGGGCGGTAAGCTGGTTGCTCTTTCCTTGCAAAACGGTGCGCCGGTTTGGGAGGGTGCGGTAGCATTGCCCAAGGGAGCGACCGAGCTTGATCGTGTTGCTGATATCGTCGCCGCGCCAGTTGTTGATGGTCGCCAGGTTTGTGCCGTCGCCTTTCAGGGGCGGGTCGCCTGTTTTGACATGGGGCAGGGCGGAGTGATGGTCTGGTCACGCGATCTTTCTTCTGCGGTTGGCCTGGCGCTTGATGGGCGTTATCTGTTTGTCACTGATGATAAAGGAGCCGTACACGCCTTTGATCGACTCTCGGGAAGCGGCCTCTGGAAGCAGGATAAACTTTTGAATCGCCGTGTTTCCGGCCCGGCCGTTCGTCGTGGTCTGGTTGCTGTGGCGGATGCGGAAGGGATAGTGCATCTACTTTCCCGCGAAGACGGGAGCTTTGCTGCCCGTCAAAAAACTGATGGCACACCGATTCGTGCCGCAGTCCAATTGCTCGGTTCCGGCTTTCTGGTGCAAACCATTGGCGGTAACGTGAGTCTAATCGAGGCGCAATGAAACCTACGCTAGTTCTGGTTGGTCGACCCAATGTCGGCAAATCCACCCTGTTTAATCGCCTGACCAAGTCGCGCGACGCTATTGTTGCCGATATGCCAGGCCTGACCCGTGACCGTCACTATGGACACGGCAAGTTGGGCAGCAAGCCCTATCTGGTTGTTGATACCGGCGGTTTCGAGCCACTCATCACGGAAGGTATCCTGCACGAAATGGCCCGCCAGACCGAGCAGGCGATTGCCGAAGCGGATGCGGTCATTTTTGTCGTCGATGGTCGGTCCGGTGTCACGCCGCACGATAAAGAAATCGCCAACAAGCTGCGTCGTATTGGCCGCCCGGTATTTATCGCGGTCAACAAGTCTGAAGGACTTGATTCCGGCACGGCTGAGTCGGATTTTCACGAACTTGGCCTGGGCGAGCCTAACGCCATTTCTGCCGCCCATGGTGAAGGCGTACGCGGTATCGTTGATTTGGCGTTGGCTAGCTTTCCTGAGCCAGAGGAGGATGAGGCGAAATCAACTGCAGTTCGCGTTGCCATTGTTGGCCGTCCAAATGTTGGCAAATCGACGCTGATCAATACGCTGCTGGGGGAAGAGCGCGTTATCGCTTTCGATGCCCCTGGAACGACCCGCGATTCGATCGAAATTGATTTTGAACGCGGTGGTCGAAAATACGTGCTGATCGATACGGCTGGCATGCGCAAACGCGGCAAGGTCTTTGAAACCATTGAGAAATTTTCGGTGGTGAAAACGTTGCAGTCGATTGAAGACGCCAACGTCGTTATTTTGATGGTGGATGCGCAGGCGGATATCTCGGATCAGGATGCGCATATTGCCGATTTCATCGTGCAGTCCGGCCGAGCGCTGGTTGTCGCTGTCAATAAATGGGATGGGCTCGATGCCTATACCCGTGAGCAGACGCGCCTGATCTTGCAGCGCAAGCTCAAATTCCTCGATTTCGCCAAATTTCATTTTATTTCGGCGCGCAATAATATTGGTCTCGAGGCAACGTTCCGTTCAGTCGATGCCGCCTTCTCTGCTGCCATGTCAAAGATGACGACGCCGCGCCTTGCGCGGGTGCTGGCTGATGCGGTCGCCAAGCAGGCGCCACCCAAGCATGGTCTTTTCCGCCCCAAGCCACGTTATGCCCATCAGGGCGGATCTAATCCGCCGATTATTGTTGTGCATGGCAATGCAGTTGATCATATCGGTGACAGCTATCGTCGCTATCTTGAAAACGTCTTCCGTGAGGCCTTCAAGCTGCAAGGAACGCCTTTGAAAATCCAGTTTGTCGCCAGTGAAAATCCTTTTGCTGGCAAGGCAAGAAATAATCCGTAAATACTTCGCCATCGCGAAGTAATTTTCGGTACATTAGACAGCTCATAACAACACACATGGAGTCCACACCATGAGCAACAAAGGGCAATTGCTACAAGACCCCTTCCTCAACGCTCTTCGTCGGGAACACGTTCCTGTTTCGATTTACCTCGTTAACGGGATTAAATTACAGGGCCAGGTTGAATCTTTTGATCAGTACGTCGTACTGCTGAAGAACACGGTAACCCAGATGGTGTATAAACATGCCATCTCAACGGTGGTTCCGGCTCGCCCGGTTAATCTCCAGCAAGAACAAGCGGCGGAGTAGTTATCGCCTGCGACATGGCCCGCTCAGATAGCGGGCCACTGCTTCTCTCGTCCGGAAACATCCATGATTGAACGACCAGCCGCCGGTGAGCGTGCGGTGATCGTTCAGCTCGACTTTGGTCAGGCTGATCTGGAAGATCAACTGGAAGAAGTTCGCTTATTGGCTGATTCAGCCGGTGGTTTGGTGGTTGCCGAAGTTCGTGGCCCCCGCCATAGTCCTGACCCAAAAACCTTTGCAGGCAAGGGCAAGGTTCAGGAGATTGCAGCCATGTTGGCGGCGACCGGGTCTGACCTGGTGATTTTTAATCATGAGCTCTCGCCAGCGCAGGAACGTAATCTCGAACGTGAGCTCAAATGCAGGGTGATCGACCGAACCAGCCTGATTCTCGATATCTTTGCCCTGCGTGCTGCCAGTGCCGAGGGGAAGTTGC
>JAUYQT010000164.1 GCA_030697085.1 Azonexus sp.
ACGTCATGTTGGCTGAACGACTGGAAGAATGGGCGCATGGCTACGAGGCTGAGGGCGTGAAGAAGGGAATGCAGCAGGGGATGCAGCAGGGGATGCAGCAGGGGATGCAGCAAGGCGAAGCCCTTGCGCTGCAAAAGTTGCTCTCCAAACGCTTCGGTGCCATCCCGGCCGAGATCACTGCCCGGATCGCTTCGGCGTCCAGAGCGCAAATTGAACTGTGGTTTGATCAGGCGATTGAGGCTGAGCATATTGATGCTGTGTTTGCGCAAGGCTCGGACTGAAAAAAAAGCCCTCCACCAAAAACAAGCAACCCGGCCAAGTGCCGGGTTGCTTGTTTTTGGTGGCCTGTTGTTTGGGGATGACTTGATTTTTGAAGGCTGATGCCTAGCTAGATATTGTGCCGGAGTCCAAGCCTGGAGGCGATTTTTGGTCCCGTGACTATAACCACTATAGATAAGCCCAACAGGCAAAAAACCGCTGCCCATCACTGTCTTCAGAACGTCGACGCCAAATTTGTGCGGAAATTGAGCGCCGTTAACGGGACCGGATTAAGGGTTTTGCGAAAACTGTTTTGAATTCGTCACTCCCGTAGGCGTGAATTTTGAGGGGAGATACTGGATTCCGGGTCAAGCCCGGAATGACGATTTTCAAATCAGTTTTCTGGTTTTACTTAACAAAAAAAAATCAGGAGCCAATATTTCTCAGTTTCTAGAGCTTTATTCAAGCCCGTCCAGTTGGCCACTCGCCCTTAGCAGATCGAAAATGCTCTGCTCCTCGATGGCATACACCCCACGAGCCGCTTTCCAAACCAGCTTCTTTTCTTGTAGCGCAATCAGCGCCTGCTGTACACCTGGCACATCGGCCTTGACGTCATCAGCCGCAAGACCTGCCTGAGTCATGGTCTTCCGGTATTTTTCCATGGTTGCTGTCTCAAACGGGGCGTAATTCTCCCTCGCGGTAGCCATGACGCGCAATACTGAAGACTGTATCGGCGTGAGACTCTGAATAACCCCCAATTGCACTTGATTCATCTCATCAGTCAGCCTGCCGACTTCTTCGGCAAACTTGTCAGGCCCCGTTTCAACGTCGACTTCAAAGTCGAACCGAAAGCGATCTGCAGCGGCGCCGATGACTTCTGGTCGATACCCCGCTTCCACGAACAAGGGCCAAACTTGCTCCGGATCAAGTTGAAACGGCAAATCTACCTTTTGGCAGAACCATTCAATGTAGTCCTTGCCGAGCATCGGAAAATTAACCAAGGGGGCCCCAAAGAAAGCCTGGTCTTTGCTGTTACGTAGCATCGCAAGTTTGTCTCGATTGGAACCGGTGCACACAACGCGCAGCCCGTGATGTTGGCTACTGTTCAGTTCATCGCGCGCAGCTTTCAATGCGAAGAGTGCCGACACGCCCGCTTCGGTCGTGATCGCATGCTGGGCTTCATCAATCACCAGGACGATGATTTTCTTCGTTTCGTCAGACAAGGCAACCAGTGCCTCGGTGACTGATACATCCTTGCCGAGACCGACGCGATCCAGATCGAACGAAACACTACCAACCTTGATCTTATCCATGCCAGCACTCTTGGCTAGCCGCAAGACAACCCCCTCATTGCTGACCAAAGTTGTTCGGATGGCATTGACCATCACATTGCCAGGGTCAGCCGTCGGATTCGCCCAGAGGTCGGCGTAGACCACCAAGGCTCCTTCAGCCTCTAGTGCAGGACGAAGATCTTCCCGAACAAACGTGGACTTCCCTGTACGCCTTGGTGCTGCGAGGAATACCCCGGAACTCGCAGCGCTACCCACACCAATCACAAGAATTTGCTTTGCAAGACGATTCGCTAGTTTTGGCCGCTGAAAAAGAATTGGAGCGTTCGACATGAGAGCACCTATGAATAATTATAGGTCAATTATAGAGTGATTATATGTGGTCAAGGGGGGCAAATATAGGCGTTTATAGTTAACTATAGACCGATTATCGAGGTCGTCGCCCGGGTTT
>JAUYQT010000187.1 GCA_030697085.1 Azonexus sp.
TTGAATGCTGCGGTCAACCAGATAAAAGAGGGAGAATTCAGCAACAATCTCACGCCACGTGGCAAACCCGGCCCGCAAGCGGCCAACGGCAGCCGGCAAGGTATCAACAATTACACCGACTGGTTTGCCAGCGATCACGACATGAGCGGCGACTACTACGGCTACGACGGCCCCTGCCCACCATGGAATGACGAAATCCTGCATCACTACGTCTTCACCCTTTACGCCCTCGACCTCGCCAGGCTACCGCTTGAAGGGAAGTTTGGCGGTGCCGAGGTCCGTGCCGCCATGCAGGGCCACATTCTGGCGCAAGCCAGCCTGACCGGCACCTACACGCTAAACCCGGCACTACAAGCCAATTAAGCCAGCCAGGCCAGGGTAAAAATGGCAAGGCGCAGTGGATCGGCAAACAGCACCAGACAAGCTGCCCACTCCCGACATGAGCGGGCAGCTTCGTTTCAAGGCAGAACAGCGCAAGGCATTGGGAAGGAAACGAATCACCATGAGTATCGAAATTGAACTGAAGCTGCAACTCAGCGCCAAGACCGCCAAAAAACTGACCAGCCACCCGCTACTGGCCGACATCCAGCCGCAAAAAATGCGCTTGCTGAATACCTATTACGACACGCCAGCGCTCGACCTCCACGCCCAACGCATCGCCGTCCGCTTCCGAAAAAAGGGCGAGCAATGGCTGCTCACCGTTAAATCTGCCGAGCCGGCCAGTGGTGGATTAGCCGTACGCAGTGAATGGGAAACATCAGCCACGCCGGGTCATTTTGATTTCAGCCATGTCGATGCCGACGAAATGCGTCAATTTCTTGAGACCAACAGCCCGCAATTTGAGCCTATTTTCACCACCGACTTTCGCCGACAAATCTGGCACGTTCCCTTTGGCGAATCCTTGATCGAATTGGCGGTTGACCGCGGCAGCATAGAAAGTCGCGGCAAAAGCACGCCTATTTGTGAAATCGAACTCGAGCTACTCAGCGGCAAAGTTGAAGACATCTTTGGCCTGACCCGCAAGCTGCAGGAACAACACGACCTTCACCCCGCGATCGCCAGCAAAGCCGAGCGCGGTTATCAGCTTTATCTTGATGCACCGCTACGCCCCTTCAAGGCGAAACCCGCGCCCATCAACGCCCAAATGACGCCCGTCGAAGCCTTCCGCAGCATTGCGCTAGGCTGTCTCGAACACTTTCAGCGTAACGAAAAAGGCCTGCACGAAGGCGCCGAAATCGAATTCGTCCACCAAGCCCGCGTTGCGCTACGCCGGCTACGCTCCGCGATCAAGCTCTTCGCCCCCGTTTTGCCGCCCGAATTTGTCACCGCCTACGGCCAAACCTGGCAAACCCTCGCCGGCGCCCTCGGCGAGGCGAGAAACTGGGATGTCTTTCTCACAGAAACCCTGCCGCCCATCCAGGCCGCGTTCTCCGAAGACCACAACATTCGCCAGCTTCGCAACGCCGCTCGCCGCCGTGCCAAAGCCGCGCGCCGCGCCATCATCCGTCTTCTCGCCGTCACCGAATACCCGCGCCTGCTGGTTGAATTCACCTCCGCTATCTACACGCTCAGCGACACACTCCCGATGCCGCTCAACGACTTCACCAACGAACGCATTAGCAGCCA
>JAUYQT010000204.1 GCA_030697085.1 Azonexus sp.
CCTCACGTTGAGATCGGCGAGAACACCAAAATCGGTCCCCATGTCGTTATCAAGGGGCATACCCGGATTGGCCGTGATAACCATATTTTTCAGTTCTGCTCGTTAGGTGAAGTGCCGCAGGACAAGAAATACGCCGGGGAACCGACGCGCCTTGAAATCGGTGATCGCAACACCATCCGTGAATTTTGCACGTTTAATCTGGGCACCATCCAGGATGCCGGCGCGACCAGAATCGGCGACGACAACTGGATCATGGCCTACGTGCATATCGCCCACGATTGCCAGGTGGGCAACAAGACGACGTTTGCCAACAATGCCCAATTGGCCGGTCACGTTGTTGTTGAAGATTGGGCGATTCTTGGTGGTTATACCGGCGTACATCAGTTCTGCCGGATTGGCGCTCATGTGATGACAGCGGTGGGTACAGTAGTTTTGCAGGATGTGCCGCCTTATTTGATGGCGGCGGGCAATACGGCCCAGCCCTATGGGATTAACGTTGAGGGTTTGAAACGGCGTGGCTTTACAGCCGATTCTCTGAGCGCCTTGAAGCGGGCTTATCGGACGCTCTATAAGTCGGGCAACTTGCTCGAAGAGGCTAAAGTCAAACTGGCCGAAGAGGCAAAAACTCAGCCGGATGTTCAACGTTTCGTTGATTTTCTTGCTGTATCCAAACGCGGCATTATTCGTTAATGGGCACTACGGTGCGGATTGCCATGGTGGCAGGGGAAGCCTCAGGGGATCTCCTGGCCAGCCATCTGATTACGGCGCTCAAAGCGAAATTGCCGGATGCTGTTTTTTATGGCATTGGCGGACCCAAAATGCAGGCCGTCGGTTTTGACGCCTGGTGGTCGATGGAAAATCTGGCGGTCATGGGGTATGTCGATGCCCTGAAAAATTATCGGGAAATTTCCGGTATTCGTCGCCAGCTAAAAAAACGTTTATTCGATCTTCGCCCGGATATTTTTATCGGTGTCGATGCACCGGATTTCAATCTTGGGCTGGAAACCAGTCTTAAATCTGCGGGTATCAAAACCATTCATTACGTTAGTCCGTCGATCTGGGCCTGGCGAGGTGGGCGGATCAAAAAAATTGCTCGTGCGGTCAACCGTGTTTTAGCCCTATTTCCGATGGAGCCGCCGCTCTATGAAAAAGAGCGGATTCCGGTGACCTACGTCGGACACCCGCTAGCCGACATTATTCCGCTTGTTACCAACAAGTTGGCTGTCCGGGAAAAGTTGGCGATGCCGCGCGATGTGCCGGTTTTTGCGCTGTTGCCCGGTAGTCGACGGGGCGAGCTGGAAATGATGGCCGATACCTTCGTGCAGACCGCGAAGATCATCCGTGAGCGCTATCTGCCCAACGCGCTTTTCATCGTGCCGCTCACTACCCGTGAAACGCGCTTGCGCTTTGAGATGGCGATTTATCAGCAGGAAGCCGGTGAGGTGCCATTCCGCCTGTTGTTCGGTCATGCTCAGGATGCGCTGGGGGCTGCCGATGTCTCGCTGGTGGCGAGCGGCACCGCGACCCTTGAAGCGGCGCTGATCAAGCGGCCGATGGTCATTACCTACAAAATTGCCAAGTTTTCTTACTGGATCATGAAACGCATGGCCTATCAGGCCTTCGTCGGGCTACCCAATATTCTCGCCGGACGGTCTGTGGTGCCGGAAATATTGCAGGATGAGGCGACGCCGGAAGCGTTGGCTGAAGCACTGTTCAAACTCTATGAGGATAAGGAAAATGCCGAGGCCGTTGCTGAAGCATTTACCGATATTCACTTGCAACTGCGCCAGAATACTGCCGAGAAGGCAGCCAATGCGGTGATCGAATGCTTGAACTGATCGTTCCGGCAGGACTTGTCTGTGGTATCGACGAAGCCGGGCGCGGACCGTTAGCCGGGCCAGTGGTCGCCGCTGCGGTCATTCTTGATCCGGCGCGGCCGATTCCTGGCTTGAATGATTCCAAAAAGCTCAGCGAGAAAAAACGGGTGGTACTGGCCCAGTTGATTCGTGAACGGGCCATTGCCTGGGCTGTCGCCGAGGCTTCGGTTGAGGAAATTGATCGGATCAACATTCTGCAGGCCAGTTTGCTCGCCATGCAGCGCGCCGTGGCGGCACTGTCGGTCCGGCCGATCAGTGCGCTCGTGGATGGGAATCGTTGCCCACCGCTGGATATTCCGGCTCAGGCAATCATCAAGGGTGATGGCAAAATCGCTTCAATCGCGGCCGCTTCCATTCTGGCCAAAACAGATCGCGATGCCGGGATGCTGGTTCTGCATGCACAATATCCCCAATATGGCTTTGATCGCCATATGGGTTATCCGACTGCGGCGCACTTCAAGGCGCTCGAAGAATACGGTGCTTCGCCAGTGCACCGCCGAAGTTTTGGGCCGGTGGCGAAACAGCTTTCGCTGCTATGAAGCTGATTCAATCACGCGAAAATGCTTTTTTCAAAAGCTTGAAACGGCTCGCCGAATCGGGACGCGAGCGGCGTAAAACCGGGCGGACGCTACTTGATGGCGTGCATCTGGTTGAGGCCTACGAAGCAGTGCATGGCCCGGTTGAAGCGCTAGTGGTTGCCGAGTCATCGATGGCGACCGCCGAGATTGCCTGTTACGTCGCTGGTCGCGAAATAATTATTCTTGCCGACCATTTGCTGCGCGATCTTGGTCTGGTTGACACCCCCAGCGGGTTATTGGCCGTGGCCCTCATGCCAAGCGGGATGGCTGCGGTCAACCTCGAAAAAGACGCAATTTTGCTCGATGGCGTGCAGGATCCGGGGAATGTTGGCACGCTGTTGCGCACTGCGGCGGCGGCCGGGATCAAGCAGGCCCTATTGTCGCCGGGCTGTGCTTGCGCCTGGTCGCCCAAGGTTTTGCGCGCCGGGCAAGGCGCCCATTTTGCATTGTCGATTCACGAGGATGTCGACTTGGCTGAATATATGGCTGCTTATTGCGGAACAACGGCGGTGACCTGTCTCGATGGCGCAAGCTCGCTTTATGAAGCACGTTGGCATGGCCCGCTGGCCTGGGTTTTTGGCGCCGAAGGGCAGGGCGTTCGCCCTGAGCTGATCGCTGCCGCCCGGCTTAGAATTAAAATTCCGATGCCGGGCGCCGTTGAATCACTTAATGTCGCTGCCGCTGCTGCCGTTTGCTTGTTTGAAGCGCTGCGCCGCAAGCTGGTGCCGTAACGGTATCAGCTCTAACTAACGCAGTTTCAGTTCCTGCAGCACGGTGGTCGAGATTTCTTCGATTGACTTGGTCGACGAATCCAGCCAGCGAATACCTTCGCGGCGCATCATTTTTTCCGCCTCGGCAATTTCATAACGGCAGTTGGCCAGTGAGGCGTATTTACTGCCCGCCATGCGTTCCTCCCGAATTCGGTGCAGGCGTTCCGGTTCGATGGTCAGGCCGAAGAGTTTGCTACGATG
>JAUYQT010000335.1 GCA_030697085.1 Azonexus sp.
AACAGAACGCCACCCAGCCAACGGATTGCCCAGAACGGGTAAGAACCCTTCACCGATTCGACAAAACTGTAAGCCAGCGTACCGTCAGCATTCACCGCGCGCCACATCAAGCCCTGCATCACACCAGCAATCCACATGGAGGCGATGTAAAGCACGGTTCCGATGGTGGCAATCCAGAAGTGGGTTGTGATCAACTTGGTGCTGTACATCTCTGTCTTGCCAAAGAGCCTCGGCAACAAGTAGTAGATGGAGCCGATCGACACCATCGCCACCCAACCCAGAGCACCGGAGTGCACGTGACCAACAGTCCAGTCAGTGTAGTGCGACAAGGCATTTACCGTTTTAATCGACATCATCGGGCCTTCGAAGGTGGACATACCATAGAAGGACAAGGAGGTGATCAAGAACTTCAGGATAGGATCATCGCGCAGCTTATGCCAAGCACCCGACAAGGTCATGATCCCGTTGATCATGCCACCCCAGGAAGGAGCCAGCAGAATCAGGGAGAAAACCATACCAACGGACTGAGTCCAGTCAGGCAACGCGGTGTAATGCAAGTGGTGCGGGCCGGCCCACATGTAGGTAAAAATCAGGGCCCAGAAGTGAACCACAGACAGACGGTAGGAGTAGACCGGACGCCCTGCCACCTTCGGCACAAAGTAGTACATCATGCCCAAGAAGCCAGCAGTCAGGAAAAAGCCCACCGCATTATGCCCATACCACCACTGAATCATCGCATCCTGCACCCCTGCATAAACAGAGTAGGATTTGGTCAGGGAAATCGGCATCGCTGCACTATTAACCAAATGCAAAATTGCAACAGTTAAAATCATTGCACCGAAGAACCAGTTGGCAACGTAGATATGAGAAACCGTACGCTTGGCAATCGTCCCGAAGAAAACAATAGCGTAAGAAACCCAGACCAACGTGATCAGGATATCAATGGGCCACTCCAGTTCGGCGTATTCCTTACCGCTGGTAATACCAAGCGGCAGGGTAATCGCAGCCAGCAGAATGACAATTTGCCAACCCCAGAAGGTAAATGGCACCAGCGGACCCCCGAACAGTCGCGCATGGCTGGTGCGCTGAACACACCAATAAGAAGTTGCAAACAACGCACAGCCACCAAACGCAAAAATAACTGCGTTGGTATGCAGCGGACGCAATCGGCCAAAGTGCAAGAAGCCCAAATTGAGCTCCGGCCAAACCAACTGAGCCGCAATGATGACACCAACCAGCATGCCAACAATGCCCCTTATGACGGTCATGACGGCAAATTGCCGTACAACCTTGTCGTTATATGTGGTTTTCGTTCCAGACATGAACCCACCTCTCGTTAATGAAAAAACTGAATGACCGCCCCCCCACGAATCCAAGGCGGCACATGAAAACGGATACTATTCTAGTTTATGGTGTGTGATTTGACCTAGATCAACCTACCTATTATCTAGGTAAAATTAGTTCAAAAGGGTTAGCAATAGGCAATCAAGCCAATTCGCGCGGAGTGGACAAAAAAAGGGTGCGTCGTAACGCACCCCAACCCCAACAGAGAACTTCCGTGAAGCTCGCGCTTCACTTAGTTATCTATAGTGCTCGCACCACCCGCCTCGAACGTTGACTCAAGTCAAACATTGTCGGTTTTATTGCTTTCCACAGCATTGCTTTTCACATTCGGCTCATCCTCGTCCATCAACACACGAAATCCAGGCCCTTCGAGATCATCGAACTGCCCACTGCGCACTGACCACCAAAAAGCAACCGCAATCACAAAAACAAGGATTACCGATACCGGAATAAGTAGATAAATGCTTTCCATTAGTCAGTCTCCACACGCTGAAGGCGCAGTGAGTTGAGGACAACCAACAAGGAACTGGCCGACATGCCTATGCCAGCCATCCAGGGGGTTACGTAGCCAGCAATTGCCAATGGCAAGGCAACAAAATTGTATGCGAATGACCACCAGAGATTTTGCTGAATCACCTGGAGTGTCTTCACCGCACGGCGTAAACCATACCGCAGATGATTAAGATCCTCTGAAAGAAGCACTAAATCGGACTGCGTTCGTGCCAGATGAGCTCCGCCGCCCATGGCAACCGAAACCTGTGCTTGCGCCAGGACGGGTGCATCATTGACTCCATCTCCAATCATTGCAACCACGGCACCGTTGGCCTGTAAAGCTTTCACGCAGTCATGCTTACCCTGAGGTGTTGCACCACCCCGAACGTCCTCGATACCCAATGCAGCGGCGACACGCAAAGCCACTGCCGGCGCATCGCCAGTCAGCAAGACAACCTTTTTTCCGGCCAGGCGCAACTCTGCGATCAAGGCCGAGGACTCTGGACGAATTTCATCGCCAATACGGAAAAATGCCTGACAACCATCGGCGTCAGCCAATACGACGACCGTATCACCACTTTCCAGCCAATCGTCGGCTGCATCCGGTAGTTCAGCACGGCTCAATGCCAAGGCGTAGGCAGGACGGCCAATACGATAGCACCGTCCATTGACCTCGGCTTGAACGCCCTGCCCGGGCTCATTGATGGGATTCAAAGCCGCAGGAAAACGATCACCTACGGCTCGACGAAGCGCGGTTGCAACCGGATGCTCCGAATTTTGCTCAAGCGCTGCAGCTATTTCCAGGCACTCCTCTCGGTCCAGTCGCCCGACAGGACCGACATCAATTAAATGCATCCGCCCGGTGGTGAGCGTCCCAGTTTTATCGAAAACAAAGTGGGTTGCCCGAGCCAGCGTTTCAATGGCATGGCCGCGCGTCACTAACAAACCATTTTTGGCGAAAGCGCCGGCGGCAACAGTCAAGGCAATCGGCGTCGCCAATGAAAGAGCGCAAGGGCAGGTTACAACTAACACAGACACCGTTATCCAGAGAACCCTGGATGGATCAACCAGATACCAGCCCAGCGCCACCATGGCCGCAATGGCCAGCAAGACCGCCACGAAATAGCTGGCAATACGGTCAGCCATCTCAACGATATGCGGCTTTTCGATAGCCGCCCTTTCCATCAGACTGATAATAGCGGACAGTCTTGTACCATCACCGACCTGCTCAACCTGGACCACCAACGGGCTTTCAGCATTAACGGAACCGCCTGTCACAAGCTCACCTGGCGATTTTGGCACCGGCCGACTCTCTCCTGTCAGCAGTGCTTCGTTGGCACAACTGACACCTTCAACAACACGACCGTCAGCCGGCACGAGATCACCCGCCCGCACCAGCACATAATCTCCCGGAAGCAGGTCGGCAACAATGCGCTGCTCAGTGCTGCGGTCAACAGGAAAATTCGGCATTTTTTGAGCAAAAGCCGGCATCAACTTAGCCAGCGCCTCGGTCACACTGAGCGCCTTTTGGCGCGCGGTCATCTCGAGATAGCGGCCACCGAGCAGAAAGAATACGAACATCGTCACTGAGTCAAAATAGACCTCGCCATGCTGCACGAAGGTCGCCCAGCAACTAGCAGCAAATGCAGCGCCAACACCGAGCGCCACCGGTACATCCATACCAACTCGATGCAGCTTGAGGTCACGCCAGGCGTTACGAAAAAATGGCGAGGCAGAATAGAAAATCACCGGCAACGTCAGCAACAGGCTCGCCCAACGCATCATGCTTTCAATATCGGGCGTCATATCGCCATTGGCGACATACACCGGATAGGCATACATCATCACCTGCATCATGCCAAATCCCGCAACCCATACCCGCCAGAGCGCATCACGACGCTCTTTGCGGGAAATCTCTTCATTCTTGGCCGGATCGTAGGGATAAGCCCGATAACCAATGGCGGCAATGGCGGCCAGAATGTCGGAAAGCTTAACCTTGGCCTCATTCCAGCGAACGCGCGCCCGACGGGTGGTGTAATTAATATCAACCGCCGTCACTCCTGACAGCCTGCCGACATGCTGCTCATTGAGCCAAATACAGGCGGAACAGGTGATGCCCTCCAGCAACAGCGAGGCCTCGCGCTCGTTATCACCTAATTCCTTGACAAAGCTCTTCTGGAATTCGACGTGATCGAACAACGCCATTTGCTCAAGAATAGCCGGCACGGCCTCGCGTGGCGACTCCGGCAAAGAATCCCGGCTCCGGTAATACTCCTCCAAGCCATTATCAACAATCGATTGCGCCACCGCCTGGCAACCATAACAGCACATTGCCCGCGGCTCTGCCGTAATTTTTACCGACAGATCGACATCGCCGGGAATCGGCAGGCCACAGTGATAACAAGAGTGTTCAGACATGCAAATAAAAAAGGCACCGAAGTGCCTTTGGGGTCAATGGCGGAGCCAAAGTATAGTTTATTTGGTGCCCATACGGATGGCGCCATCCAGGCGGATGGTCTCGCCATTCAGATAAGCATTCTCGACAATATGCTTCACCAACGCCGCGTACTCAGCAGGCTTACCCATCCGGGTCGGGAAAGGCACCATCTTATTGAGTGAATCCTGAACCTCGGGAGCCATACCCAAAAGCATCGGCGTCTCCATAATTCCCGGCGCTATGGTCATGCAACGGATACCGCTACGCGCCAACTCACGAGCAACCGGCAGAGTCAGGGCGACGATGCCGCCCTTTGAAGCAGCATAAGCTGCCTGCCCCAATTGCCCATCGTAAGCTGCCACAGAAGCCGTGTTGATGATCACTCCACGCTCACCACCTT
>JAUYQT010000358.1 GCA_030697085.1 Azonexus sp.
CGACGACCTGCCGCTCATGGAATGGCTGCAGAAGCACATCTGGCCAGCCGAATCGGCGCACATTTCAAGCAAGTTCGTTTATGACGGCACCCGTCTTGCCTGCGCCGAGATGCTAAAAGGGGGCATTACCTGTTTCAACGACATGTATTTCTACCCAGAGGCCGCCGCCGCAGCAGCAGCGGAGTTTGGCATGCGCGCCATGATCGGCATCACCACGATTGAATTCCCGACGCCCTACGCCAGCGATGCCGACGACTATCTCAACAAGGGGCTTGCTACCCGTGAAATGTGGCTAAGTAACCCGCTGATTGGCTTCTGCCTGGCGCCGCATGCGCCTTATACGGTCTCCGACATTACGTTTGAACGGGTCTTAACCTTATCAGCACATCTGAATCTCCCCATACACTGCCACATCCACGAAACCAAGCACGAAGTCGAAGAAAGCCACCTGCAATATCAACAGTCACCGATTGAACGGCTCAAGCAACTTGGCCTGCTCGGCCCTGGTTTTACCGGCGTGCACGGCGTGCATCTGACAGAAGACGAACTCGAACTAATTGCCGACACCGGCTGCAGCATCGCTCATTGCCCCACCTCCAACCTCAAACTTGCAAGCGGCTTTGCACCTGTCGCAAGAATGCAACAACTTGGCATCAATGTTGGCTTGGGCACCGATGGCGCCGCCAGCAATAACCGGCTCGATCTGTTCGGCGAAATGCGCCTCGCCGCATTGATCGCCAAAGGATCAACCGGTGACGCGGCCGTCTTACCGGCCCGGGAAGTTCTGCGCATGGCGACATTAAATGGCGCCATTGCGCTCGGCCTGGGCGACGAAATTGGCTCCATCACCCCGGGCAAAGCAGCCGATTTTTGTGCGGTGAGTCTCGGCAACCTGGAAACAAAACCCTGCTTTGATCCGGTGTCTCACCTCATTCATGTAGCCGGGCGAGAGTCGGTCAGCCACGTCTGGGTGGCTGGAAAGTGTTGCGTAGACCACAAAACATTGACAAACGGGGGGCAAAATGACTTGGATTCAGCGATAGCACTATGGCAAAATAAGCTGGAAGTTCGTCAGGAGCCGTGAGCATTTCACGCCATGAGCGGATTATAAATTTTGAAATTTTCTTCAACGAGGGAAAACAATGATCAAAAATATCGCAAAGAAATCTATAGTTCTGGCACTACTGGCCGGCATCGGCTTTGGCGCCAGCATTGCCCAGGCGCAAGAACGTGTTTACCTGATCGACCAACGCGACGTCGTGGCCAAGAGCGGCACCGGCCTGTGCTGGCGCACGGGCTACTGGACCCCGGCCGCTGCTGCTGCCGACAAGGCCGGTTGCGAATGCGACAAGGATCTGCTGCCGAAGGACGTCTGCGAGCCGAAGGCTGCTGTTGCACCGGCTGCCGCCCCCGCCGCGGCTGTTGCGGGTCCGAAGCCTTCCGGCGAAAAGATCACCGTCGCGGCTGACGCACTGTTCGACTTCAACAAGGCCGTACTCCGTCCGGCTGGCCAAGCCAAGCTCGACGAGCTGGTTTCCAAGGCCAATGCAATCAAGCTTGAAGTTATCCTCGCCGTCGGCCACACCGACCGTCTGGGTGGCGACGCCTACAACCAGAAACTTTCTGAAAAGCGCGCTGCCGCTGTGAAGGAATATCTGGTTGCCAAGGGTATCGAAGCTAACCGTGTTTACACCGAAGGCAAGGGCGAAAAGCAGCCAGTCACTGGCGACAAGTGCAAGGGCAACGCCAAGACCAAGGCGCTGATCGACTGCCTGCAGCCGGATCGTCGTGTTGATATCGAAGTCATCGGCACCAAGTAATTTGCCGTTGCTTCACGAAAAGCCCCGCCCTGCGGGGCTTTTTCTTTTCTTGTTTTAAATTGAACCAATCAAAACCATGCTTAACGCCGACCCAGCCGAACTGAATAAATTTGGTGATCTCGCCCATCGCTGGTGGGATCCAAACAGCGAATTTAAACCGCTTCACGACATCAATCCGCTACGCCTTGACTGGATTAACCGCCATGTTGGTCTGGCGGGAAAATGTATTCTCGATGTGGGATGCGGTGGTGGATTGCTATCAGAAGGCATGGCGACCTATGGCGCCAACGTAACCGGTATTGATCTTTCGGAGAAGCCGCTGGCGATAGCCAAACTGCATCTACTGGAAAGTGGCCAGCAAGTCGATTACCGCAAAGTTGCGGTCGAACAACTGGCCGATGAAATGCCGGGTGCCTTCGATGCCGTTACCTGCCTGGAAATGCTTGAACATGTGCCCAACCCATCAAGCGTCATCGCAGCTTGCGCACGGCTGGTCAAGCCCGGTGGGCAAGTCTTTTTCTCGACGCTCAACCGCAACGCCAAGTCTTATCTATTCGCCATCATCGGCGCCGAATACGTCCTAAAAATGCTGCCCAAAGGTACGCACGATTACGCCAGATTCATCAAGCCATCCGAGCTGGCTCGCTGGGCAAAAATGGCTGATCTGGAACCTGAAGAACTAATCGGCATGAGCTACAACCCGCTTAACCAGCAATACACGCTGGGTGCAGATACCAAGGTTAATTACTTGATGCGCACCACGCGGCATGTTTGAGGCAGTTCTTTTTGACCTGGATGGAACACTGGCCGACACCGCACCTGATCTGGGCGCTGCGACCAATATTTTGCTGCAGGAAGAAGGTCGACCGGAGCAATCGCTGAAAATACTTCGTCCTTATGTATCCCAGGGTGTTCGAGGATTACTCAAGGCCGGCTTCGGCATTGACAGCACGGCACCCGATTACGAACGCCTTTCACAACGTTTTCTTGAAATCTATACGGCACGACTTTGTACTGCCAGCCAACTCTTCGCAGGCATTCCGGAGCTCCTGGATGAATTGGAGAGCCGTGGCCTGCAATGGGGCATTGTGACCAATAAGCGGATGCGCTTCACCGATCCGCTGGTCGAATTGCTAGCCCTATTCCCACGCACCCGCTGTGTGGTGAGTGGCGACACGACGGCAGAAGCCAAGCCGTCGCCCTTACCAATTTTGCATGCCTGCAAATTACTGAATTGCACGCCGGGCCGCACGCTTTATGTCGGTGACGACTTGCGTGACATTCAAGCCGGACGCGCTGCCGGCTGTCAGACCGTGGCAGTTTCATATGGCTACCTTGGCCATAGCGGTCCGCTTGAAACCTGGGGTGCCGATCTAATCATTGATCATCCAGCCGAGCTGGCGATCTTTCTGGCTAACCGAGCTGGGCTGAAATAAGCAGGTTGCGGGGCGTTAACTGACGCTCGCAAAAGCTGCCTACTTCGACGCGATAACCCCGGTCTTCCAAATAAACGGCGAGATCAAGCGCCAGCCAGACCTCCAGCGCCCGACGAAAAGCATGGCGCACAATAGAGAGGCGCATTACCTCACGCTGCCGTCGCCATCCTGCCGCTTCAAACTCACCGCTGACAGTAGAAGCAGGTTGCGGTAGCGCTTGCCGTGCCGCCATCAAAGTCAAAAATTCAACGAAGCTGCCGCGAAACCAGGCTGCTGGAACGGGCTTGAAACTTTGGTAATCATCCAGCGAAATCACCCGCCGATAGCAATCAAACCCCAGCTTCCAGGCCATTTCCTTATCGCGCTGCAGGGTTAGTCGGGCGGAGGCGGTGACTGTTTCGGTAACGGCAAGACGCACATCATCCCGCTTTAATGTGCTTCGCAAACGTCCTGACAGAGGCTGGTAAGTTCCACCAACTCCGCGATGATAGCAACAGGGCGCAATATCGAAGCGCGCAACGCCGACCGAACTGCCGCGCTCGATCAAGCGTCGGTGCAAATCACCACAAGCATGCAAGGCAACGGCATGCTGCCCACGTTTCGGCCAGTCGGCTGCGGTCAACGCGTCAATATTGAGAAATTTATGGTCAAGATGTTGGCGACTCGCCAGCGCTGCGCCATCGGCACACAAGACGGGATCAATTTCCAATGTATGCACTGGCAATTGCCACTGCAATGCAAGCAATCGACCAAGATGTCCTTTGCCACCGCACCAATCGATCACCGAATTGCCGCCACATTGGCTCGCACTGGCAAAGGCTTCGATCTGCTGCTTTTTACGCCCGGGAATCTCCCAAGCCCAGGACGAACGCTGCTCGACAAGCACGCCCCGATGCCGCTGAGGCAACTCGACCAGCGCAGTGATTTCCGCCACCGCCGGGATATGGCGTGCCAACAAGGCCAGCGCGGCGGCGCCATCGCTGTTCAAATGGGCGACATCGGCATCGGCCAGCGTGAGTAGATCTTCAGCCAACGCCGGCCAGCCGTGACACCACTGCGGACGGCTTTGGCAAAATGGCTGCGGGTGCCAAAGATCGTGGAATGTTGGCAATAAAATATCCAGTTGCCGCTGACGATCTTCAAGCATCACTTCACAGCGGCCCGACGTTCACGACGACGATAGCCCAAAAATGCTGGAATGACGGCCAGAAACAGAATCAGTACAGCCAAACCAAGCGGCCACAAAACCGGACGATTCCAGGCACCAATGGCCGCCACGCGTTCAGCCGGCTCAATCCGCTGATATTTGAGAATATTGTTGCCGACATCATTCGGCTTGCGGTTCTTCAACCAGCGATGTCCCAGGGTGTAGCTCTTCGGATGCAAGCCGAAAACCCACGGTGCATCGTGATGCAGAATGCGATTCATCTGCCGGATAATGGACAAACGTTCTGGCGTGTTTTCCATATTTTTCATCTGCAGAAACAGGCGGTCAAACTCCGGATTGGCGTAGTTGGAAGCATTTTCACCGCTCTTGGCGACTTTGCCTTCGTTGCCGTCGAGCAGGAAGAAGAAATTTTCCGGATCAGGATAATCAGCATTCCAGCCCAGGTAATAAAGTTGGACATTGCCTTTACGGACCTTGTCCTGAAAGCGGTTGAAATCGGTTGAGCGTACCACCAGCTGAATATCAATCTTGGCAAACTGCCGGGTCAGCCAGTCGAGGCGCGATTTTTCACCCATGCCACCACTCGTCGTATCGAGATTGATCACCAACGGCTCACCTGTTTTTTCATTGCGACCATTGGCAAAACCCGCTTCAGCCATCAACTTTTTAGCGACCTCGACCGGCTTGCGTTTCGGCTTGCCATCAACCCAGTCGTAAACCACGGCATCGATCCCCTGCTCGCCTTCTTCATAGCCGAAAATACCCGGCGGCAACGGCCCCTGCGCGGCAATGCCCCGCCCATTAGAGAAAATGGAAATGAACTCCTCCTGATCGACGGCAATTGAAATTGCCTGCCGAAGTCGGGTTGACCGCAGCGATAACCCGCCAACCACCGGGTCGAGCATGTTGAAGCCCATATAAAACGTCGAACTTTTAACTGAGGTCAGCAGACGAATGCCTTTGTCACGCATTTCGTCAGTCAGCCCAACATCGCCCCCCACATTGACCCGCACCGCCTGATCAAAGCTGTCCGATGAAATCCCGGAGGCATCGTAGTAACCCTGCAGAAATTTATTCCAGTAGGGAATCGCCTCCTTCTCCCGCGTGAAAACGGCACGATCGATAAAGGGCAATGGCTTACCACAATCGACCAGTAAACCGGCCTCCCGGTCACCGGCTTCACCTTCACAAGGATAAGTCTGGCCATGAAAGTTTGGATTACGTGAGAGCACCATGCGTCGATTTGGATCATTTTCAGAAAGCATGTACGGCCCAGTGCCGACTGGCCACCAATCCAGCGTCAAATTCTTCGCCACCATGCCGGGCTGGGCAAAAAACCGATCCACTTCACGCGGCACCGGGGCGAAAAATGGCATCGCCAGCCAGTAAAGAAATTGCGGGTACTTACCCTTGATGCGAATCCGCCAAGTATGACTATCAAGCCTCTCGACCCCGGTTAGCGGGTATTGATCGAGATCCAGCCACTCGTCGGACAGCATGTCTTTTGCAGCCTTGCCCAAGGTCTCACCCAGCGCTTTCAATCCCACAATCTTGTCCGCCATCATCCCGAAAATTGGCGAATGCAAACGCGGATGGGCCAGTCGCTTGATCTGGTAAATATAGTCATCGGCCGTCAACTCGCGGCTGCCGGTTTGCGGAAAATCAGCCATTGTCTGCCGCCCCTCAGCGACGTTTTTGCCGATATATTGGGGTTGACCGTAGGCATCCAACGCAAAAGCCGGGTGTGGCTGAAAACGAATTCCCGGTTTCAGTTTCAGCTCATAAACACTCTCGGCAATACGCTCAACCGGCGCATCGGCCGGCAATTCACGACCATCTGCAGCAAAAAACCGGGGTACGGGCACCTGCTGCAAGGTAGAGGCGATCAGCTCGTAAGGTCGCTTTAAATAATGATATTGCAAGGGGGGTTCGTAAATCTGAGCGGTAAAAGCAATCTCGTCTTCGGTATAGGACTGGGCCGGATCGAGATGTTTTGGACGGTCGGTAAACGCCGTATAAAGGATGTTTCGCCCAGCATCGGCAACTGGATACGGATCGTTCCAGGACTGACCACAACCAGCCAGCACACTCAGGAAGACAAGACAGAAGCAAATTTTTCGCATGGCCGGAAGTTTAGCAAATGACGGCTTGACCGCTGCGCTGCGATTTGCCCACAATGACTGAAATTTCAAACAAAGGCCGCCCCATGCTCGATACACAAACCCCTTACTTCTCGATACCGGCCACCGGCGGCCAAACTTTCAACCTCGCCGAGTATGCCGGCAAGGCTATCGTGATCTATTTTTACCCCAAGGACAGTACGCCCGGCTGCACCACGGAAAGCCAGCAATTTCGTGATCTGCACGAACAGTTTGCTGCGGTCAACGCGATTATTCTCGGTATTTCACGCGATAGCCTGAAATCGCATGAGAACTTCAAGGCCAAACAGAGCCTGCCCTTTGAGCTGGGCTCGGACACCGACGAAGCGGTGTGCAATCTCTTCGCTGTCATGAAAATGAAAAATATGTATGGCAAACAGGTTCGGGGCATTGAACGCAGCACCTTTGTCATCGACCGTACCGGCGTTCTGCGCCGTGAATGGCGTGGGGTGAAGGTGCCCGGTCACGCTCAGGAAGTTCTGGATTTCGTCAAAACCCTCTAAACCCAAACTCAAGGCCCTTTCCATGCCGCGCAAACCCGCTGCCACCAAGAAGCCCACCGTTACCAAACTTTTCGTCCTCGACACTAACGTGCTGATGCACGACCCGAGCAGCCTTTTCCGCTTCGAGGAACACGACATTTTCCTGCCGATCATGACGCTGGAAGAGCTCGACAACAACAAGAAGGGTATGTCGGAGATTGCCCGCAATGCCCGACAGACATCGCGCATGCTCGATGAGCTGCTCGCCGAAAACGGCGACGATATTGATGAAGGGATTGATCTTTACGGCCCTTCAAGCAAACTGGCCAGCGGTCGCCTCTTCCTGCAGACAGAAGCAATCAGCAGCGAATTGCCGCAAGGCTTGCCGACCTCCAAGGTTGACAATCAGATTCTCTCCGTCGTCATTCACCTGCAAAAAAAATTCCCGAAACGCCCGGTCATTCTGGTGTCGAAAGACATCAACATGCGCATCAAGTCGCGCGCCCTCAACCTGTTGGCTGAGGATTATTTCAATGACAAGGTGCTGGAGGATACCGACATCCTCTACACCGGCACCCGCGCCCTGCCCGACAACTTCTGGAACAAGCACAGCAAGGGCATGGAATCCTGGAAAAAGGAAGCCAAGACGCTCTACAAGGTCAATGGCCCCCTCTGCCCGCAGTTGCTGGTCAATGAATTTGTCTGGCTGGAAAACGACGGCTTCACGGCCATCGTCAAGGAAGCCTCCGGCAAGACCGCCGTGCTGGAAACCCTGGTCGACTATACCAATCCAAAAAATGCGGTTTGGGGAATCAGCGCCCGTAACCGCGAGCAGAATTTCGCAATGAATCTGCTGATGAATCCGGAGATCGACTTCGTCACCCTGCTCGGCCAGGCAGGCACCGGCAAAACGCTACTGACGCTGGCCGCCGGGTTAACTCAGGTGTTGGAAGGCAAGCAGTTTGCCGAAATCATCATGACCCGCGCCACCGTGCCAGTGGGTGAAGATATCGGCTTTCTACCCGGCACCGAAGAAGAAAAAATGGCCCCGTGGATGGGGGCTCTCGAAGACAATCTTGAAGTACTCACCCACACCGACGAAGGCGGCAGCAGCCCCTATGGCGGCGAATGGGGAAAAGCGGCAACCCATGACATCATCCGCTCGCGAATTAAGGTGAAGTCGATGAACTTCATGCGCGGCCGGACTTTCCTGAAGAAATATCTGATCATTGACGAGGCACAGAATCTGACGCCAAAGCAGATGAAGACCCTGATCACCCGCGCCGGCCCCGGTACCAAGGTCGTCTGCCTCGGCAACATCGCACAGATCGACACCCCTTATCTGACAGAAGGTAGTTCTGGCCTCACTTATGTCGTCGACCGCTTCAAAGGCTGGTCACATTCCGGTCACATAACGTTACAACGTGGAGAGCGTTCCCGTCTGGCTGATCATGCGGCTGAAGTGTTATAATTTTGGCAATTAATTAAAGGGGCCGTGTCAGTTAAGTGACGCGGCCCTTTCGTTTCAGCCACGGGCTGTTGCTGCCGGAGGAAATTTTTGAAACGTCGTGACTTTTTAGCTTCATTTGCCGCCCTCTCGCTGGTGGCCACCGATGCCTTGGCCACAAATACGAAGAGTTCTACCAAACCTTCGGCGGCTAAAACAACACCCGCGAAATCTAAAAAAGGCAAAGCAGTCGCCTCAAAGCCAGCACAAAGACAGCCCGCTAGCCGGCAGCGACAAAAAATCGAATACAAACCGCCGCCAGCACGTCCGGTTGCGCATACCGCTGACGACCCGATTACTGAAACGCCACCAGTAGGCACATCTGCGGCCCGACTGCCGCCAGTCAAGGCGCCCGAACCGCCGACAGAATGGCGCACTTACGAAATCACAACGACGGTCAACCTGAAAAGCGCCGGCCTGAACAGGCTCTGGCTACCGCTGCCGCTCAATCAGGACACCTTGTTTCAACGGACCCTGGGTCACTCCTGGCAAGGCAACCCGAGCAGCACCAATATGCGTCGCTTGCCCGATGGGGATCTGGAGGTTTTTCATTGTGAATGGCGTGATGGCACCGCAGGGAATTTACAGCTCAAGACCCTGGTCACTACCGCGGATCGACATTTCGACGTGACCAAACGGACGGTTGCGCCGGAACGCGATGACATCCTTCGGCGCAATTTACAAGCCTCCCAATTAATTCCCAACGACGGCCTCGCCTTTCAACTGGGCGAACGCATCGTTGGCCGTATCAAAGATCCAGTGGCGCAAGCCAAGTCGATTTACGACTGGGTGGCAGATAATGCCATTTACGACCCATCATTACCGCCTTGCGGCAGTGGCGACGTGCGTCGTCAATTAATCAGCGCACTCTACGGTGGGCGCTCGGCCGACATTAACGGGCTGTTTGTCAGCATTTGCCGCGCTATCGGCATTCCTGCGCGTTGCGTTTACGGTTTACGGGTCGCGCCGTCGCGCCTGTTCCGCAATCTTGGCCTGCTGACTGACGAAGCAACACGTAGCCAGCATGTTCGCGCTGAGTTCTATGTACCTGGTTACGGCTGGATTCCGGTTGACCCTAGCGATATCCGCCGAGCCATTGCCCTTGAAGGCCTATCTGATCGCGACAGCAAATTACTTTCGCTTAAAAAAATATTATTCGGCGTCTGGGAAATGAACTGGATTGCCTTCAATGTCGGCACCGATATATCACTGCCCGGGCAAAACTCAGTGATACCTTTCCTTCTCTTACCACAACTTGAGTCGCCAAACGGACACTTCGATGGCTCCCAACCAACGGCTATTCAGTATTCGATCAGCGCAAAACGGATCGAACTGTAAGACAGGCATCTGACCGAAAACGTCATCAATGGATTCTTGGCCAAAGCCCCAAGTTTGATTTAATGCCAATACTTGGCATTAAATCAGCGCGGTCAACCGAGATTTTTATTTAATTTTGGGCATCAACAAAGCCGCCACTGGCCAGATTCTCAAAGCGGGTAAATTCGCCAATAAAGGCCATACGTACCGTACCCGTTGGACCATTACGCTGCTTGCCGATAATAATTTCGGCAATCCCTTTGTCCGGCGTATCCGGCTTGTAGTACTCCTCGCGATACATCATCAGGATTACGTCAGCATCCTGTTCGATCGCGCCAGATTCGCGCAAGTCGGACATCATCGGCCGCTTGTCGGTACGCTCTTCCACTTTTCGCGACAGCTGCGACAACGCAACAATCGGCACTTGCAGTTCCTTGGCCAGCGATTTAATTGAGCGCGAAATTTCGGAAACCTCAGTCGCCCGATTCTCACCCTGCCGATTCCCACTCATTAATTGAATATAGTCGATCACGAGCAAACCGAGTTTACCCCCATACTGACGAGCCAGCCGCCGTGCTCGGGCGCGCAAACTGGCCGGTGTCAAGCCACCGGTTTCGTCAATATAAAGCGGCGCCTCATGTAATTTACCGAGAGCGAATGACAGGCGTGACCATTCGTCATCATTCAGTTTCCCACTCCGTACCCGGTGCGAATCCAGACGCCCCACTGAGGCCAGCATCCGCATTGCCAACTGGGCACCGCCCATTTCCATCGAAAACACACCCACCGGCAAGCCCGACTCAACCGCCACATTTTCGGCAATATTCAAGGCGAAAGCCGTCTTGCCCATCGAAGGACGGCCGGCAACAATAATCAGATCACCAGGCTGAAATCCCGATGTCTTCTGATCGAGATCAATCATCCCGGTAGGGACGCCAGTAATATCGGAAGGATTGTCGCGGTCGTGCAACTCCTGAATACGCTCGACCACCTGAGTCAGCAGCGGATTAATGTGAACGAAGCCCTCGCGATGCCCGGCGCCGGCTTCGGCAATCTTGAAAATCTTCGACTCCGCCTCATCCAGAAGCGACTCAGCATCCCGGCCAAGTGGATTCAAGGCATCCGCCGCAATTTCATCTGCGGTTGCGACCAATTGACGCAACACAGCGCGCTCGCGAACAATTTCGGCATAGCGTTTAATGTTGGCGGCAGAAGGCGTATTGGCCGCCAGTTCACCGAGATAAGCCAGGCCACCGGTCTGATCGCCCTCGCCTGCGGCATCCAGCGCCTCGGCCACGGTCACCACGTCAGCCGGCTTGGCGCGCTCCAGCAGATTACGAATCTGGCGGAAAATTCGCCGGTGCTCATCGCGATAAAAATCGGTATCCGCAACCAGGTCGGCAATCCGGTCCCATGCCTGGTTATCGAGCATCAAGCCGCCAAGAACGGATTGTTCGGCCTCAATCGAATGCGGCGGAACCCGCAACTTGTCGAGGGAGGAATCGCTATTTCTGGGTTTCTGTGGACGCTGGTTCATAGGGCCAAGTTTAAATTAAAAAGGCCTCGCAATAGCGAGGCCTTTTGTCGGGAAGCGTTGTCCGAATTACTCGGCAACAACCGCCACGGTGATGTTGGCCAGCACATCAGTGTGCAGCGCAACGTCGAGCGGGAACTCGCCAAGCGCCTTGAGCGGACCATCCGGCAAGCGGATAGCCGACTTGTCGATATCAAAACCGGCAGCCTTCAGTGCTTCAGCGATGTCAGCGTTACCGACGGAACCAAACAGACGGCCGTCCATACCTGCTTTACGGGCAACCGAAACGTTCAGACCGGCCATTTTTTCAGCCACGCCTTGCGCTTCAGCCAGTTTGTCAGCCGCAATTTTTTCCAGTTCAACACGACGAACTTCAAACTCAGCCAACGCAGCCGGCGTTGCACGCTTGGCCATACGCTTCGGAATCAGGAAGTTACGGGCATAGCCGTCCTTAACCTTGACCACGTCACCCAAGTTACCCAGGTTAATAACCTTTTCGAGCAGAATAATTTGCATGTTTCGACTCCTCGGTTATTGATGGTTATCGGTGTAAGGCAGCAGCGCCAGGAAGCGGGCGCGCTTGATGGCGGTGCCCAACTGGCGCTGATAGCCAGCCTTGGTACCGGTCAAACGGGCCGGCATGATCTTGGCGTTTTCCTGGATAAATTCCTTCAGGACATCGACATCCTTAAAGTCAATCTGTTCGACTTTTTCTGCGGTGAAGCGGCAGAATTTACGGCGTTTAAAGAGACCACCGCCGCGTTTCTTTTTCTTATCGTCATCCTTCTTCTTGAAGAATCGAGCCATTTTCGTTTCCTTCCAAAAATTCTATTGAATTCACATGCAGTACGGGTGCTTTGCTGTTGCGGCTTCTGGCAGCAAGAAATCCAGTCAGTTTGACTGCCCCGCCAAGGGGTGCTGCCTGTAGCC
>JAUYQT010000394.1 GCA_030697085.1 Azonexus sp.
ACAAAAGCCAGTAAAAGGGGGTGACCCCTTTGACCTGGTTTTCAACTATCACACGAGGAATCAGCCAAAATGCATGCTACCCACAAAGCGACCGCCCGACAATGTCACGCGATTTCGGCGCAAGCAGGCAGTGCTGATGCGCACGCGTTTTTCAATCTATTGACCGGGCCGGAATTGTTTGACGTCGTGGAATTGGCCTTGCCGCCACACCGAGAGCGGCTGTTTCCGCCGACGGAGACGCTATCGATGTTTTTAGCGCAAGCCCTCAGTACCGATCGGTCCTGCCAGCGAGCCGTCAATGAAAGGGCGATCAAGCACCTGGTCACCGGGCTTACCCCCTGCAGCACCCATACCGGTGCCTATTGTCGCGCTCGCCAACGCGTGCCGACGCTGATGGTCAGCACTTTGGTCCGTCACACCGGGCAATGGCTGACGGCCCACGCCCCAGCAGCATGGCACTGGCGAGGTCGCCCCGTACGAATGGTCGATGGGGCCACGGTCATCATGCCCGATACGACGGCCAATCAGGCGGACTTCCCGCAACCGGGTAGCCAGAAGCCTGGATTGGGATTCCCGCAATGCCGGATCGTGGGGCTGATCTGCCTGGGCAGCGGTGCCGTGCTTGATGCGGCGATCAGCGCCTGTCGCGGTAAAGGGAGTGATGAGCAGTCTTTGCTACGCCGCCAGCTCAACACCTTGGTGCGTGGCGATGTGCTGTTGGGCGATGCATTCTATGCCACCTACTTCCTGCTGTGCGCGCTGATCGAGCGCCGTGTTGATGCGGTCTTTGAGCAGCATGGCTCACGCCAACGCACCACCGATTTTGACCTTGGCGAGCGCCTGGGGGAGCGTGACCACCTGCTGGTTTTGTCCAAGCCAAGCATCAAACCAGATTGGATGTCGCAGGAAGATTACGCGCACGCGCCAGCGCGTGTGACCGTTCGCGAACTTCGCGCGGCTGGCAAGACGCTGGTCACGACCTTGCTGTGTCCAAAGCAAACGTCCAAGGAGGCGATCAAACGGCTGTATCGGGATCGCTGGCATGTTGAACTTGATCTGCGCAACATCAAGACCTCCTTGGGTATGGAGCAGCTCAGTTGCCAGACCCCCGCCATGGCCGAGAAGGAAATATGGGTTTATCTGCTCGCCTACAATTTGATTCGCTTGATGATGGCTCACGCGGCGCTGCTCAGCGGTTGCTTGCCTCGGCAGTTAAGCTTCAAGCATACGGTGCAAGTTTGGCTCGCCTGGGCGCCTCACGCTTATCACGGCGATATCGCCCACCCCAACGAAATCTTCGTGCTCATCGCGCAGCAAACCGTGGGCAACCGCCCCGGGCGCATCGAACCTCGGGCCATCAAACGACGACAGAAGGCCTACCCATTACTCACCCAACCTCGATCTGTCGCGCGCGAGAATGTCCGAAAAAATGGGCATCCCAAAAAGCTTAAGTAAGTGCCATTCGGGTCTGACCCGAATGGCACTTACTTAAGCTATCCGCATGAATTTTTGGCTTGATTTTAAACAAACGAATTATCGCTACCTTGGTGTAGGTTGGTGTCCAGAACGGCACCCTGACCAGGGGTTCCAGCATTCGCTGGAACGAAGAGCG
>JAUYQT010000492.1 GCA_030697085.1 Azonexus sp.
GGACATAGGCAAGAACGCCGGGGAGTTACCGGTTACGCTTAAGTCGCCAAAATCGAGAAGAGACATTACCTCACGAAGTGGAGGTAGCACTCGCTATAACATCGGCCAGGAGTCTCTCGAAGCTTCCTTGGTGAGGATTGCTCCTGACTTATTAGAACAAGGCAAAGTTGCAGGCTTTGTGATGTCGGTGGATCGGCTGATTTGGCTGCATCAGCGCAAGCATGACAAGCTGGTGACGCTGAAAAAAGCGATGCTCCAAAAGATGTTCCCGCAACCCGGCGCCGCCACCCCCGAAATCCGCTTCAAAGGCTTCTCGGGGGATTGGGTGGCGAAGAAGCTGGGGGATTTAATCGATTTAGGCAGCGGGCGTGATTACAAACACCTCTCGCCAGGAGATATTCCAGTCTATGGAACGGGCGGATACATGCTGAGCGTGAATGAAGCACTATCAGCCAGTATGGATTCGGTTGGGATTGGTAGAAAAGGAACTATCGATAAACCGTACATTTTGAGGGCACCCTTTTGGACGGTTGATACTTTGTTCTACGCCATCCCAAAAGCCGAAAACTATCTGGATTTTGTGTATTGTATTTTTCAGCGGATTGACTGGAAGCAGAAGGATGAATCCACAGGCGTTCCCAGCCTGTCAAAAGTTGCGATAAATGGGGTTAGTGTCATCGCAACAAATCCACAAGAACAACACAAAATCGGCACCTACTTCCGCACACTCGACGAGCTAATTTCCAAACACGCCACCCAACTCCAAAAGCTCCAGCAGCTCAAATCCGCCTGTTTGCAGCGGATGTTCGTCTAACCCGCCGCCGCCACGATCTCCCAATTCCCATGCTCATTCTCTACACCACCGACGACGGCAAGAGCCAGATCCAGCTTCGCACCAAAGACCAAACCGTCTGGCTGACGCAGCGCGAGATGTCGGAACTCTTTGATGTCAGTACCGACAACATCGGACTGCACCTGAAAAATATCTTTGCGGACGGGGAGCTTGAGGAAAATTCAGTTACCGAGGAATCCTCGGTAACTGCCGCCGACGGTAAAAACTACCTGACCAAGCTCTACAAGCTCGACGCCATTCTGGCCGTCGGCTACCGGGTGAGATCAAAGCGTGGCGTCCAATTCCGCCGCTGGGCATCGACGATCCTCAAGGAATACCTGCAAAAGGGTTTCGTGATGGACGACGAGCGCCTCAAGAACCCGGATGGCCGCCCTGACCTCTTCGACGAGTTGCTGGCGCGCATTCGCGACTTCCGGGCCAGCGAGAAACGCTTTTACCAGAAGGTGCGCGACCTCTTCGCCCTGAGCAGCGACTACGACAAGACGGACAAGACCACGCAGCTTTTCTTTGCCACGGTGCAAAACCTGCTGATCTACGCCGTCACCGAAAAAACCGCTGCCGAATTGATCACGGCGCGCGCCAAAGGCGATGATCCGCACTTTGGGCTGCTGCACTGGCAGGGGGCCAAGGTGCGAAAAGCGGACATTCTCGTCGCCAAGAATTACCTGAGCGAAGACGAGATTGATACGCTGAATCGCCTCGTGGTCATCTTTCTGGAAACCGCCGAGCTGCGCGCCAAGCGCCAGCAGGAAACGCGCATGAGTTTCTGGAAGCAGAATGTGGATCAGATCATCACGTCCAACGGCTTCCCGCTACTGACCCATGCCGGTTCGATCAGCCACGCGCAAATGGAAGAGAAAACCAGCGCCCTGTACCTCGACTACGACCAGCGCCGAAAGACGCAGGAAGCGCAGGAAGCCGACCAGCAGGACGAGGCGACGCTCAAGGCGCTGACGCAAAAACTCAAGGGACGGAAGAAACTGCTACCTGAGTAGTTACAAGCACACTTAAATTGTGTCACCACTGGCGACACAATTCATTGAGTTAAAAATTGTCGTGCCAGTGGCACGACATTTGTAGAAAAAACATCATGACCACCTTTGCCAAAGAATCCGAATTTGAAGCCGCCGTGATCCACGAGCTGCGCCAGCGTGGCTGGGGCGACGCGGATGTCATCAAGCACCCCAGCGAGGCCGACTTGTTGGCGAACTGGAAGCAAATCCTCTTCGAGAACAATCGCGGGATCAATCGGCTTAATGAAGTGCCGCTGACTGATAGCGAAATGCAGCAGGTCATGGAGCAGATCACTGCGCTGCGCACGCCGCTCAAGCTCAACGGTTTCATCAATGGCAAAACGGTGGCCATCACCCGCGACAATCCGGCGGACGCGCTGCATTTTGGCAAGGAAGTGAGTCTGAAAATTTACGACCGCCACGAAATCGCCGCCGGGCAAAGCCGTTACCAGATTGTGCAGCAGCCACGCCATGGCCGCGGCTCGCCACTGCTTAACGACCGGCGCGGCGACCTTCTGCTGCTGATCAATGGCATGCCGGTGATTCACATTGAACTGAAGAAAAGCGGTGTGCCGGTCAGCCAGGCCTACAACCAGATTCAAAAGTATTCGCGTGAGGGGATTTTCAGCGGCCTCTTTTCGCTCATTCAAATCTTCGTGGCGATGGAGCCTGCCGAGGCGCTTTATTTCGCCAATGCCGGGCCGGATGGAAAGTTCAACAAGGACTACGCCTTTCATTGGGCGGACTTTAATAACGAGCCGATTAACGATTGGAAGCGTTTCACCTTGAACCTGCTGTCCATCCCGATGGCGCATCAACTGATTGGCTTTTACACCGTAGCGGACGAGTCAGACGGCGTGCTAAAGGTTATGCGCAGTTATCAGTACTACGCCGCTCACGCCATTTCTGACAAAGTAGCCAAGACCGACTGGAAAAACCCGAACCGCCTGGGCGGCTACATCTGGCACACCACCGGCTCGGGCAAGACGATGACGAGCTTCAAGTCTGCCCAACTCATCGCCAATTCCAAGGATGCAGACAAGGTGGTTTTCCTGCTCGACCGTATCGAGCTGGGCACGCAGACGCTACAGGCCTACCGCAATTTCGCCGGCGACGGCAACGCGGTGCAGGCCACGGAACACACCGGCGTGCTCGTCAAGAAACTCAAGAGCACCGACCCCGCCGATACGCTGATCGTCACTTCCATCCAGAAGATGAGCCGGCTCAAGGATGAGGTGGATGGCCTCAAGGCGCACGATCTGGAGGCCATGCGCGCCAAGCGCATTGTGTTCATCGTTGATGAATGCCACCGCTCCACCTTTGGCGACATGCTTATTGATATTAAAAAGAGCTTTTCCGGCGCGGTCTTCTTCGGTTTCAGCGGCACCCCCATCCAGCGGGAGAACGTCCGCAAGGACAACACCACCACCGATGTCTTCGGCGATGAGTTGCACCGCTACAGCATCGCCGACGGCATCCGTGACAAGAACGTCCTCGGCTTTGATCCCTACCAAGTGGCCACCTACGAAGACCACGAGGTGCGGGAGGCAGTCGCTCTGGTAAAAGCCAAAGCCGCCACGGTGGCGGAAGCCCTTGCCGATGCCGCGAAAAAGAAGGTTTTCAACCGCTACATGAATGATGTCCCGATGGCGGGCTATTGGGATAACGCTGGCGTGGAGCATAAAGGCATCGAAGACCACCTGCCTAACGCCCAATACACCTGCGAGAAGCACCAAAATGCGGTGGTTAAAAATATCGCCAAGAGGTGGGTCACCCTGAGCCAAGGCGGGAAATTCCACGCCATCTTTGCCACCAGCAGCATCCCGGAAGCCATCACCTACTACCGCCTGATGAAGGCGCAGTGCCCGGCGCTGAAAATCACCGCGCTCTTCGATCCGAATATCAGCGACGAAGACGGTGGCGGCGATCCTGCCTTCAAAACGGACGGGCTGGTCGAAATCCTCGAAGACTACAACGCAGCGTACGGGCAGAAATTCGACCTCGGCACGCACGCGAACTTCAAAAAGGACTTGGCCGCTCGCCTCGCCCACAAAAGGCCTTACCTACGCATTGAGGCCGAGCCTTCGATGCGGCTCGATCTGCTGATCGTGGTGAATCAGATGCTGACCGGCTTCGACTCGAAATGGGTGAACACGCTCTACCTCGACAAGTTGCTGGCGTTTGAAAACATCATTCAGGCGTTTTCGCGCACCAATCGGCTGTTTGGGCCGGACAAGCCTTTTGGCACCATCCGCTATTACCGCAAACCTCACACAATGAAGCGCAACGTCGCTGCCGCCGTGAAACTTTATTCCGGCGACAAACCGATTGGCCTTTTCGCGGATCGCTTGCCGATTAACCTGGCGCGGATGAATGCAAGTTTTGCCGAAATCACCGCCATTTTCAGCACAGCGGGTATCACGGATTTCATGAAGCTGCCGGACGACCTGACAGCGCGTGCGGCCTTTGCCAAGGAGTTCAACCAATTCAGCGCCATTCTGGAGGCCGCGAAGATCCAAGGCTTTACTTGGGAGAAATCAGTTTATGCGTCCGCCGACGACCCTGATACGCCAATCCGGCTCGCCATTAGCCATCATCAGTATCTGACGCTTTTGCAACGCTATAAAGAGCTTGGTGTGGGTAGCGGCGCTGGCGGCGAGAGCATTCCCTTCGAGATCGATAGCCACATCACCGAAATCGACACTGGCAAGATCGACGCCGATTACATGAACTCGCGCTTTGAGAAATATCTCAAAGTCCTGCAAAGCGGCGACGAGCAAGCCAAGGAAATCACCTTGGCCGATTTGCACCGCTCCTTTACATCGCTCTCCCAGGAAGACCAAAAACTCGCCGAAATCTTTCTCCATGACATCCAGCGCGGTGATATGCAGATCGACCCCAGCCGCAGCTTCCGCGATTACCTGACCGACTACAAAACGCAGGCCAGGAACAAAGAAATAGCGGCCATCGTTTCATATCTCGGTCTGGACCCAACGAAGCTGATCGCCTTGATAAACACCCATCTCACTGAAGCCAATCTTAATGAATATGGCCGCTTTGATGACCTGCGGGAAACTGTCGATCAGCAAAAGGCCAAGGCTTACTTTGAAGGCATGGAAGGTAAAGCGCTCCCGATGTTCCGGGTCAATATTAAAGCTGCCAAGCTGCTGAGTGACTTTCTTCTTCGGGGTGGTATTGAGCTGAGGAAAGTAATTTAAGAAGAAGTCGCATGGCGGCACGTTGCTGTCCTCGGTGCCGAACTGGCCTTTCATTTTCGGCCGTTTTTTCCGGTCGACCCTAGGGCCAGCATTTGTTTCCATGGTCGCAGCTTTCGCGGCCACCCAGGCGGCGCCCCGGTAAAATGGCCCCTTTTCCTTCCTGCCAACCCGCCATGACGACTGCCGCCCCAATTCCCGCCGATCAACTTGCCGAACTGGCCAGCGCCGATACCCAGCGGCTGGCGGCGCGGATGGCGCAGGATGTGTTTGCCGGCGTCTTTCGCCAGGCGGCAGCCGATGCGGCGCCGGATGTTGGTCGGCTCGGCGAGGTGGCGGCGCACTGTTTTGACTGGTGTCGGGCCGGCGGCAGCGATGAGGCACGAGCGCTGCGTCTGGCCTTGCTGATCAGCGGCCTCGATCAGTGGGGGTTGGCCTATACCCAGGCTTTCCAGCTTGAGGCCATGCACGCGCTGACGGCGCTGATCGGTGGCTTGCGCACCCGGCTGGAGGCGCGCGACGATGTGCTTTTTCAGCAGTATTTCGCGCGTCTCGAGGCGGTGGAGTCGGACGCCATCGACTTCAAGATTGAAACGCGCCGCGGCATCCATCTGGCGCTGTGGCACGCCATGGCTGCCTGCGAAACGGCGGCACAGGTCGAGGCTATCGTACAGCCGCTGGGCAGCATGATGCTGGCGCTCGACCAGCAGATGCCGACACTGGGCTGGCGGCTGCTGGCCGATGCGCTGGCCAATATCCAGATTGCCCTGCTCGCCGACGGCGCGCCGGCATCGCCGCTCGCTCAAGGCGGCACGCAGCAGCTTTTCGCCGCGCTGCGCCATGCCTTGCCGCAGGATCGCTACCAAGCCATGCTGGTCTATTCCGGGCAGGCCGTAGTGGCGTGGCAGCAATCGTTGCGGGCCGGAACGGCCTGAGTGACTGGGCGGCGCGATATCGGTCGGCGCAGGCCCGGCTTGCCAAGGTAAAATCGCCCCATGAACTGGCCTGCGCTCAAGGAAAAGCTTAATCACTACGAACGCCTGATGCGGCTTGATAAGCCGATCGGTATTTTGTTGTTGCTCTGGCCGACGCTGTGGGCCTTGTGGCTTTCGTCAAGTGGCCGACCGGACTGGATTGTGCTCTGGGTGTTTGTTCTCGGCACCGTGCTCATGCGTTCGGCCGGTTGCGTCATCAATGACTACGCGGATCGTGATTTTGATCGCCATGTCGAGCGCACCAAAGAGCGCCCGCTGACCGCCGGCAAGGTGACGACAAAAGAGGCGCTTCTGCTTTTTGCCGGTCTTGCGCTGGCGGCTTTCATGCTGGTGCTTTCTCTCGGCAATACGCTACTCATCTGGCTCTCGATTCCGGCGATTTTTCTCGCG
>JAUYQT010000458.1 GCA_030697085.1 Azonexus sp.
TCCAGCATCGTGGACACATTTTGATGGGTGCGGGTCACTCGATCGCCGTGCAGAACTTCAACGAAAATATCTCCATCCTGATCATGACCGGCCTGTATTACCTGATGATCAAGATAGATCTATCGATCTACTGGGTGGTCACGCTATTTGGTCTTTTCGTCAGCACTCTGATGTACATCATCCGTCAGCGCCACCTTGCCAACCAGTTGGCGCAGGACGATGTTCAGCATCTGGACGATTCAGCCCACCATTAAATCTGGAAACCTCAGTTGCTGCCGTAAAACCAAGGTTTCCAGGTTAAAACGGCAGTTCCGCTGACGCCCGCGCCCGCAGCAAACGACGGGCGAAGAGCAGGTCTTCCCAGGCTTTAATCTTGTCAGGCAAATTACGCAGCAGGTAAGCCGGGTGATAAGTCACGACGACGGGGATCCCGGCGTACTCAAAGCGCGTACCGCGCATTTCGGCAATTTTTTTATCCCCGTGCAACAAGCCATGCACCGCAACCTTGCCCAGCAGCACAATAATTTTTGGCTTAAGCAAGGCAATCTGGCGCTCAAGATAAGGCCGGCAGGCGACAACTTCAGCGGTTTCTGGCGAGCGATTACCGGGTGGCCGACACTTCACTGCATTGGTGAGATAAACCTTGTTGCCACGGCTGATATCGAGCGCAGCCAACATGTTATCAAGCAGTTTCCCGGCCGGGCCAACGAACGGTTCACCCTGCGTATCTTCCTCCGTCCCCGGCCCATCGCCGATAAACAACCAATCAGGATTGAGATCGCCGACGCCTAGCACCGCCTGCTTGCGTTGCTCGCCAAGCGGACAGCCTTTGCAGGCCGCAACCTGTCTGGCCAATTCCGGCCAATTCAGGCGGTCGACCGAAAGACCCGCCTTTACTTCCATCGTCGCAGCCGTCGGTTGAAAATCATCCTGAGGCACAACAGACCTGATTGGCCTAACCACTTCGATCTCTGGCGCGCTAACCGGCCGCTCGGTGAAAGCCGGCGTCTTTTCAGCAACCTTGGCAGCCGCGCCAGCCACGCTAGCCACTGCTTCAACCGGCACCTGCGCAAGCACGTCAACCGGCAAATTCGCCAGCACGCCAGGCTCCCGTTGCACCCAGATCGGCGAAATGCCCATTTCAACCAGCATTTGCTCACGGCTCAGACTCATGCCAGTTCCTTGTCAAAGATCAGCGCATCTTCGCGCCCGTTACTGGCCGGGTAATACCCCTTGCGCAAGCCAATCTGGCGAAAGCCAAAATGCCGGTACAACTCAACCGCCCGCTCGTTGGATATCCTCACTTCGAGAAACAGCCGGTTGGCATGGTTGAGGCGGGCGGTTTCCATCGCGTGGCGCAGCAGGCGTGCGCCATAACCCTGCCCTTGATAACGCTGACAGACGCTGATGTTGAGCAGATGCGCCTCATCGAGCACCGCCATCACCACCGAAAAACCGATTAAATCACCGCCCACGCGCAAGACCCAGACGCTATGACCGACCGCCAATGAGTCGGCAAAGTTACCGCGCGACCAGGGGAAAGACTGCACGGATGCCTCAAGTGCGGTCACTGCATCGAGATCGCGCTCGTTCATTGGGAAAAACTCGGCGACGATGTGCAACTCGCTCACGCCCGACCGCCTTCACTGAGGCGTTCAGCCACAGTTTTGGCCACTTTGTCGCGAATATAGAGCGGTACTGCCAGCGCCGCATCCAGCCCCTCGCCACGCGCCGCACGGGGGGCGGCGATTCGGGCCAGCGCGGCGGCTGTCGGCAAAACGCCGGCCTGCACGGCAATCCCGTTCGCCGCCAGTCGCTGCCGCAATTCCGGATAGGCGGCAGGTGCGTTACCACAGACCAGCCACCCTTCAGACAACGGCAAAGGAACATCGGCGGGCGATGAAACACGAATTTCACCTTGCAGAATGTAGCCCTCGGCAGAACGCCGATAACTGCCTGAATAAACCTCACCCATACGCGCATCGAGCACGGCCAAAACCTGTTCGGCGCCCGTCAGTTCAGCCATGGCTTCAAGGCTGGTTACCGGCAACAAGGAAATATTCGCTGCTACCGCCAAACCCTGGGCAATGCCACAGGCGACGCGCAAACCCGTAAAAGCGCCCGGACCAACACCGAAAGCAATGGCATCGAGTTGGCTGACTTTCAACCCGGCTTCACCAAGCAGTTGGCGGATCAGTGGCAACAGGGTTTCAGAATGCGACTGACCGAGAGGGCACAGGCGCTCGATAATTTCACCGTCACGCCAGAGCGCGCAGGAGCCAAGTTCGGTAGATGTTTCGAGAGCTAATATCAACATAGTCGGGCATTTTACCGGACCTGCACGCTCGCTGCTTCAGTCCGCTTCAGTCGCGGCGACCGCCTCGCCTGCCCTGGCCATCACGCCCGTCGGGATTGCCCGGCTCACGACCTTGTTGGCGCATCTCGTCGCGCAGTCGGCGCCGCTCTTCCGGCGGCACATCCTGCCAACGCCGTTCGCCCTCGTCGCGACGAATATTGTGCTCCTCCTGCCAGTGCTGGCGCATTTGCTGACGCATTTCCCGACGCTCCTCGGGGGGCAGATCACGCCACGACGTCTGCGCCCACACGCTGCCATTTGAGCCGAGCAGGCTCAAGAGCAGCAACAGTGAGGGAATAAGTCGATTTTTCATGGCGTTGGGAGCAAGGTCAGGGTTCCTTATGAAGCATTGTCCATCCCTGCCCATCAGGCGAGTGCTTCGATTTGTAAAAAAATGTTTCCCGCAAATGGCTGGACATTACTTGTTACCATTCAGCACGATTAATTGACTGCCGGCAATTATCCTTCAGCCCATGAACGAACAAAACCAACATCTTCTCGTCGTCGACGACGACGCCCGTTTGCGTGATTTGCTCACCCGCTATCTGAGCGAACAGGGTTTTGAGGTCAACGCCGTGGCCGACGGCAAGCAAATGGACAAAATCCGCAGCCGCGAGCATTTCCATCTCATCGTGCTCGACCTGATGATGCCCGGTGAAGATGGCCTGACCATTTGCCGCCGCCTGCGCGGTAGCGGCGATTTGACACCAATCATCATGCTCACCGCCAAAGGGGACGAAGTAGATCGCATCGTCGGCCTTGAAATGGGCGCCGACGACTATCTGCCCAAGCCCTTCAACCCGCGCGAATTACTCGCCCGTATCCATGCCGTGCTGCGCCGCCAGAGCAACAAACCGCCCGGCGCGCCGGAAACGGAAGATGAAACCGTCAGTTTCGGCAATATTGAAGTTGATCTCGCCGCTCGCACGCTCAAACGCGGCGACGAGCTAATGCCGCTGACCACCGGCGAGTTTGCCGTCCTTAAAGTGCTGCTTCACCACCCACGCCAACCACTCTCGCGTGACAAGTTGATGACGTTGGCCCGTGGTCGCGAACAGGGGCCGTTTGATCGCGCCATCGATGTGCAAGTTTCCCGCCTACGCAAGCTGATTGAAAACGATCCGGCTCAGCCGCGCTATCTGCAAACCGTCTGGGGCTTTGGCTACGTCTTTATTCCGGACGGCACCAGTCGCGAGGCATGATGCCGCGCACGCTGTTAGCCCGCACATTTTTGCTGCTGGCGACGCTGGTGCTGCTCACCACAGCGGCCTGGCTCAGCCTCTTTCGCTATATTGAAGCCGAGCCGCGAGCGCGGGAAACGGCGCAATTGGCAACTTCTGCGGTCAACCTGATTCGTGCCTCACTATTTGCTGCCGCCCCAGAAAAACGCCGCGCTCTGTTTGCTGAATTTTCAACCCGGGAAGGCATCCGCCTGTTGCCCGCCGAGCCGGGTGACGAAATCAAGGGCATGCCCGACACGCGATTTCAAAGCCTCCTGCGAAAAGAACTGATCAGCCGCCTGGGCGCACACACCCGCGTTGCTGCCAGTGTGGATGACGTGACCGGTTTCTGGGTCAGCTTTCGTCTTGATGAACACGACGACGAAGAATACTGGCTGGTTTTGCCACGCGAACGCGCCACCCGCAGCATTGCCCGGCATTGGCTAAGCTGGGGTTTGCTCGCCATCGCGCTCGCCCTGGCGGTTGCCTGGCTAATCGCCTCGCGCATCAGCCAGCCGTTGAAAGCAATGGCCAAATCGGCCGAAACGGTCGGCCGCGGCCAAATTCCAGCGCCATTGCCGGAAGATGGCGCCGAAGAATTGAGCCGCCTGGCCAAAGCCTTCAATCATATGGCGACTAATCTGCAACGCTATGAACAGGACCGTTCCGAAGTGCTGGCCGGCATTTCGCACGATCTGCGCACCCCGCTCACCCGGCTCCGGCTGGAAGCCGAAATGAGCATCGCAGATCGCGCTACCCAGCAAGCCGTCATTGCCGATATCGAGCAAATGGCCGCTGTCATTTCGCAATTTATGGATTACGCCCGTACTGAATCCGGTGAGGAAGCCGTCATCTGCGACCTCGGCTCACTGCTCGTCAGCATTGTCGAACGGCAAGCCTGCATCGGTCGGCCCTGTAAATTTGAATTCGCCGATCTGCCTGACTTGTGGCTGCGCCCGAAAGCCATCACGCGAGCCGTGACCAACCTGATCGACAACGCCTGGAAATACGGTGGCGGTGAGGTAAAAATAAAAGCCGCTGTGACCCAGGAGCACGGCCAGCGCGGTGCGGTCAACAACGAAATATGGCTCGAAATCATCGATCACGGCCCCGGTATTCCGCCGGCTGAAACTGAACGCCTGAAACGCCCCTTCACCCAACTGGAAACTGCCCGCACCAACGCCAGCGGCACCGGCCTCGGCCTCGCCATCGTCGAACGCATCGCCCGTCTGCACGATGGCCGGCTCGAATTATTGCCCAACCCCGGCGGCGGTTTGCTGGCTCGATTGGTGCTGCCGATCGACGGCTAAGAGAGCCGGCGCAACAATCCAGATTTTTCCTTCGCAATTGAGGGGGCTCATCATTCTTGATGGATTTCGGGCAAGCGTTCGCTTACTTCAATCCAGATTGGGGATTGGCTGGGCAGAAAGCTAGCACTCATGACCAAATCGTATCGTGGCAAAATGCATGTTTTTCTTTGCGTTCAATGTCCGCAAAGAAAACTGCGCAAATCCCCGCGCCAACGCGGCCAGCAATACCGACCTTCACCGAAAAAAAACCATGCTACAACCCACCGCCTTTGAACAATTCCAGCAGTTTCTGCGCGAAATGTTCCAGTACGACAACAACGATCTGGATTTTGGTCTGTTCAAGGTGCTACGCCTCAAACGAAACTACATCGAACAATTCATCAGTGGCGATGGTGAGCAAGACCTGCGGCAGATTGTCCAGCGCGAACTGGCGGCAACTCACTCAACCGAGAGTGCCGACGAGCACGAATTGCTCGGCAACTACCTGATCAGTCTCGGCAAAAAAACCACTGACGCCTGGGCGGCTTTACAGCCCGATCCGCACGCCCCTGAGAAGCAGGCAAAGTTAAGGCAAGCCATCGTCGCGCTTGAAGAAGATGACAAAGTCGCCAACACGCAAAAACGCCTTGATCGCTGGCTAGCCACTCAAAAAATCTCGCTCATCCCTATCGAAGCACAGCTTTACAACTACCTGCTCAACTTCTTCGAGCTGTATTACCAAAACGGTGACTTTGGCTACAACAGTCGCGCCAGCAACGCCTTCAAAGTTCCCTACGAAGCTGATTACGATGGCAGCGACACCCTGTTTCACTGGAAGCACAAAGACAGCTACTACATCAAGACCGGTGCCAGCTTCCCCGAAGTAAAGCTCGACGTACTCGGGCAAAAAATCGTCTTTCGCCTACAGTCCGGCGGTGATGCAGCAGCCGAAACCACGGCTCAGAACAACAACAAGGAAAGCGACATCAAGCACTACCGGCTGCTTGGCATCGCACCAGAACCAGCCGCCGACGGCAGCCCAACCTGGGTGCTGCGCTTCGCCCTCGCCAGCACCAGTACGCCAAAAGCCGAAATTTACCCGCAGCTCTGGCAAACCGCCCTGGCCAATAGTGCACCGGCTGACCTCGCACCGTATTTATTTGAAGGCACCGACAACAAGCCAATCTTCAACGATCTGGGCAAGGATCACGACAAGGCCGAAGGCGGGCAGATCAAAGGCATCAACCAGTTGCGCCTGAATCAGGACAAATACCGCGAAACCCTCGCCAAAAACCCCGTCTTCCGCCCCCTCGGTAACAACGCCGAAACACGAGCCGAGGCGCTCAAACAAGACGCGACGGCACAAGCAATCTACGCCATCGATAAGGCGCTCAACCGCTTCTATGTTGGGCAGGACGCCGACTACTTCATCCACAAAGACCTCTATGGTTTTCTCACCCGCGAAAAAGACCGCTTCATCAAAAACGTCATCTTCAGCGACCTGGAAACCCTGCTCTCAAGCCAGATCGAGCCAGCTACACTGATCATCGCGCGCGGCTTCAATGCCGTTGCCGCACGCATTGTCT
>JAUYQT010000471.1 GCA_030697085.1 Azonexus sp.
CCCTTGGCGGTCAGCATCAGGACCGGCATCGTGCTCACCGCCCGGATACGGCGCAGAACTTCCACGCCGGAAAGGCGCGGCATCATCACATCAAGCACGGCAATGGCGAACTGGCCGGACAGCGCCGCGTCGACAGCGCTCGCGCCGTCGTGCAGCGTCGTCACCTGAAAGCCATCCTGCGCCAGATAATCGCTCAGCATTTCGGCCAATTCAACATCGTCATCGACCAGCAAAACTGCCGTCATTGCCTTATCCATTCGCATGATTTCCCCACCAAATGATAGCCAAAGCCCGGCTCGGCCAGCGCCTGTTTTACAGACTTTTACCTCGCAACGGGTGCCTTGAAAGCCGTGCCTTACGGCGCTCGAAAAGTCGGGACTGGCCTTCCTTAACAAAGCTTTACCCCGATTAACCGAAAGCGCACATCGCCCCGCCGGCTTTCCGGCCAATAATTTGCCTGAGGAAACTCCGGGCTCGTGACCACGGATTTCCTCATTTCTACTCAAGGAGCGAATCATGCTGAGCGGTATCAACCAAGCATCACAAATGGCAAGCCAATTGTTCTCGCGGCTGGACACCAAGAGCCAGGGCTATATCGAGAAGACCGATCTGGCGTCGGCCTTCAGCCAGATTTCGACGCAAACCGGGAGCAGCCCCAGCGTCGATGACGTTTTTTCCGCGCTGGATGGCGACAGCGATGGCAAAGTCACCAAGGACGAATTTGCCAGCGTTCTCGCCCAGTTGCAGGAACAGATGGACAGCCAGCGGATGCAAGGCGCCCATGGCGGGCCGCCGGGTGCCGGCGGTATGCCGCCCCCGCCACCGCCCGGCAACGATGCCGGTTTCACCAAGGAAGAACTGAGCAGCCAGCTGGAATCCGCCGAGAGCAGCGATACACAGCGCAACAGCCTGCTCACCAAGATCGTCGAAAACTTTGAAGCTGCCGATAGCGATGGCGACGGCAAGGTCAGCTTTAGCGAGGCGATGGCCTATGACGAATCGACCAAAACGGCAACGACCAGCGACTCAAGCAGCTCAACGACGGCCAGCAACAGCGACGATCAGATCATGTTCAAGATCATGCAACTGATGCACGCCTATGGCGGCGGCCAGGATCAGGAACAGTCCGGCCTCGCCTCGCTGCTCTCCGTTTCTGCCTGATCGCCCCCGCAGGAAAGAGCAATGCTTTCTTCGGCCAGACTGACACTTGCCAGCCTGGCCGAATTTCCGGGACTGGCTCGCAAAAACCCCCGCCGGACTTTCAGTTTGGGCGGGGCCTTGGCGCGGCAATTTCAGGTGGAAAATTCAGGCGCTGCCGCCGCCTTTACTGCGACCGGCCCGGCTTAACGCTACCAGTTCAATGATGCCCCAAAGCACCGTGCTGCCAATGGCCAGGACAGGGTGGGCGAAGGTTTTGCGAAAAATGTTGACCATGAGGACTGCTCCCTAAAAACTCACCAGGCCGCCACGACAAGCCAACCGCAGTCGAAAAAGTCGTCGATGATTTTCTCGATACTGATCCATTTCAGCGTCATGATAAGTTCATCCTTTATCCCGTTGATGGCTGCTACGATATCAAGCGAATATTAAGTATCCTTTTCAGCTTGATGACCGGGCTGTCATAAAGCTGCGGCAATTTTTGCCAGCGACATCGGTCAGATCCAGCTTTCTATTTTTCAAGGCGATCCAGAATTGCGAGACGTGGCGCACAGCGAACTCAATGAATTGATCGAGCTGGAAAACATCATTCGCGATGGCGGCGGTCATCTGTCGACGCATGTCGCCTGCGAAGTCTCGGCCGGGCCGCAGCGCTTCCCCATCCATGTCATCGCCCTTGGCAACCCGAGTCCGGAGGTGCCGGTCGTGGGCTTTTTCGGCGGTTTCCATGGCCTGGAAAGAATCGGGGCAGAAGTCGTCATGGCCTACCTGCGCAGCCTGGTCAGCCGTCTTGAGTGGGACAGCGTGCTGCATCGGCAACTCGAATCCGTGCGTCTGGTCTTCATGCCCATCGTCAATCCCGGCGGGATGTGGCGCGGCACCCGGGCCAATCCGAATGGGGTCGACCTGATGCGCAACGCGCCACTGGCGGCGACTGAGAAAGTACCGTTTCTCTTTGGCGGGCAGCGCATCAGCGCCCGCTTGCCGTGGTATCGCGGCCTGGAGGGGGCAGCGATGGAGCCGGAGAATATTGCCGTCTGCGCCATTGTCGAGCAGGAGTTGCTGAGCAGAAAATTCAGCATTGCGCTGGATTGCCATTCCGGATTCGGCATCAACGACCGCATCTGGTTTCCCTACGCGCATACCACGCAGCCGATCAGGCATTTGCCCGAAATGCATGCGCTGATGGCGATTTACGACCAGACCCATCCCAACCATCGCTATGTTTTTGAACCGCAAAGCCGCCAGTACCTCGCCCACGGCGACATTTGGGATTATCTCTACCAGCGCGCCAGCGCGCTCCCGGAACGGACGTTTCTGCCGCTGACGCTGGAGATGGGCTC
>JAUYQT010000655.1 GCA_030697085.1 Azonexus sp.
GGTAGAGATTCTCGGGCTGCTGCCGTTCCTGCTGGCTACTGGTGTTGGCTCGGAGGTGCTACGCCCGCTGGCGACCGTCGTGGTGGGCGGTCTCGTCTCATCCACCGCACTCACCCTGTTCATCCTGCCGCTGGTCTATGAGTGGATGGAGCAGCGCAGGCAATCACCGACTCTGGAAGGAGCAAGCCAATGAAGGAAATCAAGGCATTCATTCATCCCCACCGCACGGCGGCGGTCATCCAGGCGCTGAGGGAGTCCGGGGCGTGCGATGCGCAGGCGGGGGCCGCATGCATCCATATCGCTATCTCGCAGGTGCAATGCGTGCATGCGACCAGCGACAGCACGCAACAGCACTATTCTGTCGAACTGGGAGAGCCGGTCGTTCTGCAAACCAAACTTGAATTGGTTTGTGAGGACGACGCTGCCGATGCGCTGGTCGATTTGATCGTTCGCAATGGCCATGCCAGACAGCCTTGTTCGGGATGGGTGCATGTTTCCACGCTGGATAGGCGAGTGCCTATCCTCTGATGTAGCCCCATGTGGATGCCATTAGCAAATCCTAGAGATGAAAAAACAATTCGATTCACTTTTGCCTGATTCACACCTAATTCCACTAAACCATAAATCATGAGCAACTTACTGCAAGAAACCATCCTTTCCGTCCATCACTGGAACGACAGCTTGTTTACTTTCCGCACCACGCGCGACCCCGGCTTGCGTTTTGCCAACGGGCAGTTCGTGATGATAGGCGTCGAAGTCGATGGCAAACCGCTGATGCGCGCCTACAGTATTGCCAGCGCCAATTACGAGGAATATCTCGAATTCTTCAGCATCAAGGTGCAAGACGGTCCGCTGACTTCTCGCTTGCAACACCTGCAGCCGGGCGACAAGCTCATAATCAGCAAGAAGCCCACCGGCACGCTGGTGCTGCGCGACCTCAAGCCCGGCAAACGGCTTTTCATGTTTGCCACTGGCACCGGACTTGCGCCATTCATGAGCCTGATCCACGATCCGGAAACCTATGAGCGCTTCGAAAAGGTCATCCTGATCCACGGGGTTCGCTGGACCAACGAGCTGGCGTATCACGATTACATCGAACAGGACTTGAAAGAGCACGAGTACCTCGGTGACATGATCCGCGACAAGCTGATTTACTACCCAACTGTCACCCGTGAACCCTTCCGCAACGAAGGCCGGCAAACCGACCTGATCCTCTCAGGCAAGTTGTTTTCTGATTTGTGCGAACACCCTATCGACCCCGCGACGGATCGGGGCATGATTTGCGGTAGTCCGGCCATGCTTAAGGAAATTTCGGCCATGCTTGATGGTTTCGGTTTAAAGATTTCCCCACATATCGGCGAAGCCGGGGATTACGTGATTGAGCGTGCATTCGTCGAGCAGTAAGCAACCGTTGGGCGTTTCAAGCTCAAACCCAAAGACATTATCTCCGGAGAAGATTTGTGAAAATCCTGGTGCCCGTAAAGCGGGTCATAGACTACAACGTGAAGGTTCGGGTGAAGGCAGACGGGTCGGGTGTCGATCTGGCGAACGTAAAGATGAGCATGAACCCGTTTGATGAGATTGCGGTGGAAGAGGCGGTTCGTCTGAAAGAAGCAGGCTTGGCCAAGGAAGTGATTGCCGTCTCTTGCGGTGTCGGCGCCTGCCAGGAAACCTTGCGCACCGCGATGGCCATTGGCGCTGACCGTGGCATTCTCGTGGAAACTGATGTCGAACTACAGCCGCTGGCTGTCGCCAAGCTACTCAAGGCACTCTGCGACAAGGAACAGCCGCAACTCGTCATCTGCGGCAAGCAGGCGATTGATGATGATGCCAACCAGACAGGCCAGATGCTGGCTGCACTTGCCGGGTGGCCGCAGGCCACCTTCGCCTCCAGGGTCGTCATCGCTGGCGACAAGGCGGCGGTAACCCGCGAAATCGACGGCGGCCTGGAAACTTTGGAAATCAGCTTGCCGGCTGTCGTTTCTACCGACCTGCGCCTTAATGAACCGCGCTACGCCACCCTGCCCAATATCATGAAGGCCAAGAAGAAACCGCTCGACACAGTCAAGCCGGCTGATCTCGGTGTCGATGTCGCGCCGCGTCTGACGACCCTCAAGGTCTCTGAGCCCCCCAGGCGTTCTGCTGGCATCAAGGTGACCGATGTGGCCGAACTCGTTAACAAGCTTCGCAATGAAGCGAAAGTAATCTAAGGGGAGACCATGACCATTCTCGTCATTGCCGAACACGACCAGACAAGCCTTAAGGCCGCCACGCTGAACACCATTACTGCCGCCCTGGAGATCGGTGGCGATATTCACATTCTGGTGGCCGGTGCCAACTGTAACGCCGCAGCACAACAAGCCGCCAGCCTGCAAGGCATCAGCCTCGTCAAAGTGGCGGATGCGGCCCACTATGAATCCCATACTGCCGAAAACCTTACGGCCCTCGTCATCGCCCACGTGGCGGGCTACAGCCACATCCTCGCTCCAGCCACCACCTTCGGTAAGAACCTTATGCCGCGCGTCGCCGCCTTGCTCGACGTGGCACAGATTTCCGAAATCACCACCGTCGAATCGGCGGACACCTTCGTTCGCCCGATCTACGCCGGCAATGCACTGGCTACTGTTAAGAGCGCCGATCCGGTCAAGGTCATTACCGTCCGTACCACGGCGTTTGATGCGGTCAACGCCGGAAATGCAGCAAAAATCGAAAGTATTGCCGCTGCCGCTGATACCGGTCAAAGCACACTGACCAACCGCGAACTGACCAAGTCCGAACGCCCGGAACTCGGTGCGGCCAAGATCATCGTTTCCGGTGGCCGTGGTCTGGGGAGTGGGGAGAATTACCACAAGTTGCTGGAGCCGCTGGCCGACAAACTTGGTGCGGCGCTTGGTGCATCCAGAGCGGCGGTCGATGCCGGCTTTGTCCCGAACGATTACCAGGTTGGCCAGACTGGCAAGATCGTTGCCCCACAGCTTTACATTGCCGTCGGCATCTCCGGTGCCATTCAACACCTGGCCGGGATGAAGGAGTCCAAGGTCATCGTTGCCATCAACAAAGATCCGGATGCACCGATTTTCCAGGTGGCGGATTACGGTCTGGTCGCCGATCTCTTCGAAACCGTACCTGCGCTAACGCACTTCCCTTTATGATCTATTTGCTAGCCTCTCACCGCGGGGGTCAACTTCTGGTCGAAACTAACGCCGGCCCCAGTCTTGTTGCTGCCGGTACTGTTGTCACGTCGTGACCAGAGGCGGTAATGGCCCTCCGGCAATCAAAACGGCCGAGCGGTACCGCTGGCTGGGGTTGGCCATCGGTGTGGCCTTGGCGGACCAAGGGGCCAAGCATTGGATCGCGGGGACCTTCCCCTTGGGCGCAGGCGAAACGGTGTTACCGTTTTTCAATCTTGTCCACATCCTGAATAGCGGCGCAGCCTTCAGTTTTCTCGCGAATGCCGGCGGTTGGCAACGCTATGTCTTCATTGCCCTCGCCTTGGTCGTCT
>JAUYQT010000688.1 GCA_030697085.1 Azonexus sp.
TGCCGACGGTGCCAACGCGCTGATCTACCTTGGACGGGGCGACAACACGAATGCAGCCCTGTCGGGCGCGGCCATGATTCCCTTTATCGGCTGGGGCGCCACGACGGCGAAGGTTGTGGGGAGGGTGGATAATGCGGTTGATGTGGGGAAGGGTGAAGCGGCGTTCTTCCGGGGCGCGAAGGCAGGGGAAGCGCCGAGTTTTGTTCCGAAGCCCGGCGAATTCAGGGTGGATCCGAGGACGGGCTTTGTGAAAGACACGCACGGAGTGTCAGTTTTCGACAATCCATTGAGCGTGAGTTCGAAGGGGTATGTTCCTCATCAAATAGATCAAAGCTCGATGCCCGATTCGCTGCGAATCATTCAGCGAGGCGGCGATCCGCGTCATTTTGAGATAGTCCCGAAGCCCGGCGCCAACTTGACGCCGCAGCAGTTCAGCAATGCATGCAGCAGCATTGTTTGCGTAAGGTAGAGCGGGGTGACCATGTCGAGTTTTTCGTTTGTTTTGCCCGCAGACTTTGCGGACTATGAATGGGAAGTGACGGCGAAAGGCTGCTTCTCCGAGGCACGGATGACCGTTTCCGGAAAGCACTATCGCTTGAATTTCTACGATGCTGTGCGCCTCGGCCAGGAGATCGAAAGCGAGCTAGAGCGCGGTGAGGTGTTCTTCGAGCCCAACTTAGTGATCGTCCGTTCGGTGACAAAGGCGGATATGGAGCAGGCCGCGGAACAGCTGGTGCAATCTGGTCAGGTAGCTTTGCTGACGCCAGAGTAGCCGAGGACGCCTTCGCGCTCTCTTACTGAAGACGTAATCACCACAAGGGCTGTTATCGGGGAAGTAGCAACATTTCTCTGATCGATATGAATTCTCGGAAGGCATAAAGTTATCGGGGACGTAGCAACATTTCGTCGCCATGTCCCTCGATGCGGCGGGCCGCCTGACAGAAAAGACCTGGCCGGATGGCGCGCGCAGCACCTACGCCTGGCACCCGGAAGGCAGTCTGGCCAGTCTGTCGCACGCCGCCGGCAGCCGGGTGCTGTTCGAGCAGAGCTTCGGGTTCGATGACTGGGGCAATCGCAACAGTTCGACCGAGACACACGACCAGACTGCGATCTCACGCAGCTACACGTTCGATGCGCGCGACCGGCTCAAGACCGAAACCACGGGCGGCGTGGCACGCAGCTTCGGTTTTGACGTGTTCGGCAACCGCACGAGCCGGACCGAAGCCAGCAGCACGACAAGCTACCTGTTCGACGCCGCGCACCAGTTGAAGGAAATCCAGGGCGCGAGCAGCGGTCGGCTGGTCTACGACCGCAGCGGCAACGTGAAGAAGTATTGCAGT
>JAUYQT010000482.1 GCA_030697085.1 Azonexus sp.
CAATGGATACTTTCCGGATACGCCATCTTCAAGCGCAATCCGCCCGTCCTTTCAATGCTGGTGATCAGCTACTGGTTCACCGTCATTTTTCTCAATATTCTGCCGGTAGTCGGTGCGCTGGCTGCTTCGCTGCTCATCCCCGGTCTTTCCGTCGGCCTGATGCAAGCCTCGCGCAATCTTGAGCGCGGTCAGCCGGTCGGACTGCAAACCCTCTACGGCGGTTTGAGGGAGAACACCAAAACCCTGCTCGCGCTCGGCGGTCTTTACCTGTTCTGCACCCTGGCCATTCTCGGCTTGTCGGCGCTGCTGGATGGCGGCGATCTGTTTCGCTACATGCTGGCCGACACCAAGGCCGAACGGGAGGCGCTGGAAGAGACCGATTACGTGCTCCCGGCATTGTTCGTGATCGCCCTGCTGGTGCCGTTGATCATGGCTTACTGGTTCGCCCCGGTGTTGGCCGCCTGGCATCGCTTGACCCTGGGTAGAGCGCTGTTTTTCAGCTTTATGGCCTGTTGGGTCAACTGGCGGTCTTTCCTGGTTTTTGGCATCGGCCTGCTTTTTCTCGCCGGCATTATTCCCGGACTTTTACTTGGCCTGCTCCTGGTTTTGTTTCCCGCAGCCCAGGGGTTTATCTCGGTAATCGTCATGGCGCTGATGGGTCTGATTGTCGCGCCGGTCGTCTTTGCCAGTTTTTATGCCAGTTATCGCGACATTTTCGGCATATCCGAAATTGTCTGAACCGCTCGGCCTTTTCGGCGGCACCTTTGACCCCATTCATTTTGGCCATTTGCGCCTGGCCGAAGAAGCCATCGCTCATCTCGGTCTGGCGGGGGTGCGCTGGATTCCCGCTGGCCAGCCGCCGCACCGCAACCGGCCGGAAGTGACGGCAAAACAGCGCCTTGAGATGGTGCTGCGGTCAACCGCAGAAAATGCCCGATTTTCAGTCGATACCAGCGAGGTCGAAGCAGCGGCGCCGAGTTATACCGTTAACACGCTGGAGCGCCTGCGAATGCACCTCGGTGCCGAGCAATCACTGGTCCTGCTGGTTGGTGCCGATGCCTTCGCCGGGTTGTCCACCTGGCACCGTTGGCGCGATATTTTTTCTCTGGCGCACGTGGCCATCTCGCATCGACCCGGTTTTCCCATTGAAATTTCCAGCTTGCCGCAGGCATTAGCCAGCGAATTCAGCGCCCGCCAGCAAACCGATGTTCGCCTTCTGAAAGACGCTCCGGCTGGTGCTATCGTCACTTTTGCCATGACCCAGCTGGCGATTTCGGCAACGCAAATCCGCCAGCTACTGGCTCAAGGGTTATCCGCACGCTATTTGCTGCCGGATAGCGTTCTCGACTATATTCAGCGTCACCAACTTTATAGAAATAGGCTGTAACTCCAGATGGAAATTCGTAAGCTGCAAAAAATTGTCGTTTCCGCCCTTGAAGATATCAAAGGCAAAGACATTCAAGTGATCAACACCGCCAAGGTTTCCTCGATGTTTGATTGTGTCGTGATCGCCACTGGCGACTCCAACCGTCAAGTCCGGGCATTGGCCCGCAACGTCTCCGAAAAGGCCCGCGAAGCCGGTGGTGAGGTGATTTCGATGGAAGGTGAGGAGTCCGGTGAGTGGGTGCTGGTTGATTTGGGCGACATCGTCGTTCACGTGATGCAACCCACCGTGCGTGAGTACTACAACCTGGAAGAACTTTGGCAAACCACGCCGGCCCAGCGCCGCAAGGCCGTGGAGCAGGCTGCCGCCAAACAAAGCTGAGTTCATGAAGTTGAGTCTGCTCGCCGTTGGCCATCGCCAGCCCGCCTGGGTGAACGAAGGCTGCGCCGAGTACCTCAAGCGCATGCCGCGCGAATTACTGGCCAGCGTTAGTGAAATCAAGCCGGAACCGCGCGGGTCAAAAACCCGCGAGCAATTACTTGCCGCTGAAAAAGGCCGTATCCGCGATGCACTGGCGGCCGGCTCTCGTCTCGTCGTGCTCGACGAAAAGGGTGACGACCTGACTACGCTCCAGCTGGCCCGCCGGCTTGAAGCCTGGATGCAGGATGGCCGCGATGTGGCGCTGCTGATCGGTGGCGCCGATGGCCTTGATGAAGAATTCAAACAGCAGGCTGACGACAAATTACGTTTGTCCAGCCTCACCTTGCCGCACGGCATGGCGCGGCTGGTGCTGTGCGAACAGCTTTATCGCGCCGTCAGCGTCCTGAAAAACCACCCTTATCACCGGGAGGGATAATGCGCCTCTACCTTGCTTCACGTAGTCCGCGCCGTCGCGAATTGCTGCACCAGATGGGAATCGATTTCGATACCCTGATTTTTCGCGATGGTGGTCGGGCTGATTTTGAAATCGACGAAACGCCGTATCCGGATGAGGATCCGGTTGCCTATGTCGAACGCGTGGCCCGCGCCAAGGCCGAGCATGGCCGGCTTATTCTCAATGAGCGCAAGTTGCCCCAGCGGCCGGTGCTATCAGCTGATACGACGCTCGAATTCCATGGCCAGATCATCGGCAAGCCTGTCGATGCGGCCGATGCGGTGCATATTTTGCGGCACTTGTCCGGTCAGACGCATCGCGTGCTGACCGGTGTCGCTGTTGAACATCTGGGGCGAACCGAATATGTGTTGTCGATCAGCGAGGTTCGCTTTCGTGTTCTCGATGCCGATGAAATCCGCCATTACGTGATGAGCGGCGAGCCGTTGGACAAGGCCGGTGCCTATGGTATTCAAGGGCGTGCCGGGATGTTTGTCGAGCATCTGGCTGGCAGCTACACCGGCGTGATGGGCCTGCCCGTCTGTGAAACCGGCGAACTGCTCAAGCGCTTCGGTTGGCGTCCCTAACCCAAGTTTAAACCACCAAAAAACATCCTTAATAATCAATGCATTGGCGCGTACTGGTGTTTTGAGCAGCCTGTTTGCTCGTTATTTCGTCGTCAGCGGTAGGTCGGGTTAGCGCAGCGTAACCCGACATCTGCCTTGGCGGTCGCCCTACGCGGATTGATTTGTAAGTTATTTCGTACGCGTCCCTAAGCGCCGGCAGCGTCCTGTTGCCGATAGGGCCGGCCGGGAATTTCAGCACCCAGAAAAACTTGGTTGGGTTGAACCTTCGCGCCGTGGCGGAAAACGAGAGCTTCGTTCGATCGCTCTCGTTGCCGCCAACCCCAAGGTCAAAAATCGAGGCGCAGGCTAACCCATTGGCGACGCTCAACAATCCGTGCCGCCAATATCGAGTCAATGTTGTTGCCATTGGGCCCCTTGTACTCGACGTGCTCACCGTTCAGCGATTGCACGGTGTAGGCAATTTCGCCCCGCTGGCCAGCCCATTTGAAGGGGTAAGCGAGGCGGGCATCAAGGCGCTGGTAGCCCGGTACGGCGGTGTTCTGCGACCAGCGATGTGCCCCAAGCCAGTAGCCGGCAAGTGAAAGGTCAGCCCCGAATGGCAGTTTTTGCATCAGCAGCATGGATGT
>JAUYQT010000723.1 GCA_030697085.1 Azonexus sp.
GTCGAATGGATGCAGGTGAAATACATGATGACCATGACCCAGGTCCATTCCCAGTCAAGGCCACCCAGGGTAAGAAAAATGGTCGAGAGGATGACAATCAGCAGGCCGCCGTAAAGGCTGACGAAGGTGGTTTGCTTCAAGTGCTGGCGTGCGAGGGGTGAGGCGCTGTGGCGGTTCTTCAGCCAGAGCCAGAAAAGGATCGCGAAACTGATACCCGGGACGAGCAGCAGATTGGCGAGATAAAGCGCTTCGGCGATGACGGCCAGTTCACGGCCGCCATCGTCATCTTGCTTATCGGCCAAAAGTGGCATTGACGATTTCCATCAGCGCCTCGACGGTTTCCTCGTCATCGGTCAAGGTTTCGACCAGCGCGGCACGGCAGGCACCAGTCACGTCGAAACCGGATTTGATCAGCGTGGCCGCGTAAACCAGTAGACGCGTGCTGGCGACTTCTTCCAGGTCGCGGTCTTTGAGGGCGCGGAAGGCTTTGCCGATACCGACCAGGCGCTTGGCGAGATCGGCATCGCAACCGGTTTCGCTGATCAGGATCGATTGTTCGCGATCGGTACTCGGAAAGTCGAAGCGCATCGAGACGAAACGCTGGCGAGTCGAAGGCTTCAGCCCCTTCATCAGGTTTTGATAGCCCGGGTTGTAGGAAACAACCAGCATGAAATTGGCCGGGGCTTCCAGCGTTTCGCCGGTTCGGTCGATCGGGAGAATACGGCGGTCATCGGCCAGCGGGTGCAGGACGACGGTGGTGTCCTTGCGTGCCTCGACGACTTCATCGAGATAACAGATGCCGCCTTCACGCACGGCGCGGGTCAGCGGTCCATCGGACCAATAAGTGCCTTTGTCCGAAATCAGGTGGCGACCGACGAGGTCGGCGGCGGTCAGGTCGTCATGGCAGGCCACGGTATAGAGCGGTAGTTTGAGGCGCGCCGCCATATGTGAAACGAAGCGCGTTTTGCCGCAACCCGTCGGCCCTTTGATCAGTAGCGGTAAGCGCTGGTGAAAGGCATGTTCAAAAAGTGCAATTTCGTCACCAGCGGGTTCGTAAAACGGGAGTTCGGTCATTTGAGAGATATCCAATAAGCCAACAGAATCATGCTGGAAACGACTATCAGCCAGCCTTCAAGCAGCAGGCGCCACATTAGCGGCGCATTGCGTAGTTCCATAAAATCAAGAATCACCAGTCGGCCCTTGATGAAGGCGATGATCAACATGGCGACAATCGCCGCGGTGCCTGCGGCACCTGCTTCACCCAGGTACCAGGTAATCAGGGTGGCGATTATAAGCACCGCCCAGGAGCGGTTGGCGGGATTTTTCAGGGTATTCATCATCGCATCACATAGACGAGAGGGAAAAGGATAATCCACAACAGGTCAACCATGTGCCAATAGGCGGCGCCGCTCTCCAGGCCATGTGCATTCTGGCTGGTGTAGGCACCTTTTCTGGCTTGTAGCCAGATCGCGGTCAGAATGACCATGCCGAGAATGACGTGCATGAAGTGGAAAAAAGTCAGCGAGATGTAGAACATGTAAAACGTGTTGGTTGATAACGAAATGCCTGCGCCAAATTTTTCAGCGTATTCAAAGACTTTGATCACCAGAAAGCCGGCGCCGCAGATGAAGCCAAGGGCGATATTGCGGCTAATTGCCTTGCCATCATCACGGTGGGCGGCTTGAACTGCCAGCACGACAAACCATGAGCCGGTAATCAGCAACACGGTGTTGAGGGCACCGGCATTGCGGTCTAGCGTT
>JAUYQT010000751.1 GCA_030697085.1 Azonexus sp.
GTCGGACGTGTTTTCGGCAACCTTGAGTGGAAGCCTGTCGAGTGGTTCACCGGCAACCTCGGCCTGGCAGCTGAGCATGACTCGATGGCGGGCAGCAACCTCTCGCCACGTTTTAGCGCCGCCTATCATTTCAACGCTGAAAACACCGTGCGTTTTGGGGCCTCGCGGGCATACCGCAGCGGCAGCGTGATCGACTATCGCGGGGATTGGACGAATGGCACCAAACAGCAGTTTTCTGGTGACCCGAACATGCCTTCTGAAAAGATGGATACGTTGGAGCTTGCTTACCTCGGGGATTGGCGAAAATGGAACATGAGTCTCGATGTGCGCCTGTTTCAGGAGAAAGTCTACAATCGCTTGCTGGTGCTGGATCGCGACATTCTCAGTAACGTGATCGCTGACGGCATGCTGCCGATTCAGGATATCGAGATGCGGGGTATTGAATACCAATGGCGTTGGCAACCGCTCAGCGGCACCCGGCTACAGTTTAATCAGGCATTTATCGATACCAAAGCCGAGTATCTCGATTCCTTGTTGGCCGATTATCCCAATAATTCTTTGACGACCTTACTCGCCGGGAATGATCCCAATAAGCCATTGAGCGCGATTGAGTTGTCTGAGCGTGGCGCACCGCGTCGAGCAACTTCATTTCTGTTTTTTCAGAAATTGCCGCTCGGTTTTGAGTTGACCGCAGCCGCTTACTGGCAGGACAAAATGAAGTGGTCGCTTAATACCTGGGCCGATAAATATCGTCGTTTCGATGCGCGTTTGGGTTATCGCTTCCGCTGGGGAGCGCAGCGTGGCGAGATCGCTTATGTCGCGCAGTCGCTGAACGGCGCCCATGCCGAATACAAGGCTTACCCGACCGACCAAGCTTCGCGGGTGGTCGATCACCGCCAGTGGCTAAGTTTGCGTCTGGATTTTTGAGGAATGAATCGGGTGCACGCAAAATTTATTTCAATTCGCCAGAAATTATTCTGGATTTTGGCTAGTCATTGGGCCGTGAGTGGTGCTTTTGCCGCAGATGAAGATATATTCTTCAGCGAATTGCCCATTGTGGCCTCGGTCAGCCGATTACCGCAGCGCCTGGCCGATGCGCCGACCGCGGTGACGGTGATTGATCGGCAAATGATCAAGGCCTCCGGAGCGCGGGATTTGAATGACGTTTTTCGGCAGGTTCCGGGATTCCAAACCTACCCGAATACGACCAATACCGCCCGGGTGTCTTATCACGGGATGAGCGACAGCGATTATTCGCCCCGAGTACAGGTGATGATCGATGGCCGCTCACAGTATTCGGCACTTTTTCGCAGCGGGGTTAACTGGGCTGTCTTGCCGGTTGCGCTTGTAGATATCGAGCGGATAGAAGTGGTTCGTGGCTCGAACGCCGCGTCCTATGGTTCGAATGCCTTTCTCGGGGTGATTAATATCATTACGGTCGACCCTACTTTAGTGCGTGGTTTTTCGACCTCAGTCAATCACGGTAGTCAGGGAGTGCGCGACTACACCTTGCGCACCGGCGGTCAACTCGGGGCTGTCGGGAATTTTCGCTTTACCTACCAGCAGAAGGATGATGATGGACTGAAGGACCAGTTTGACTGGCGCGACTCCTATCGATCGCGTCTTTTCGATTTGCGTGCTGATTTTCTCTTGAGCGAGCGCGACAGCCTCGAATTTTCCGTTGGGCAAGTTGAGGCCGTGACTTTGTTCGGGCGGCTTGATCCCGCTGATTTGCAAAAAAACCGGCCGACTGATCCGGTGCGCGACTTCATTCAGAAGAGCACACAGTTACAACTACGCTGGCGACACGAAATCGCCCCCGGCTCTGATTTTCAGTTGCGCTATGCCTATGTTGAAGACAAGGCATCGGATCGTTTTCAGGCAATCACCAAGTTGTTTGGCCAGAATGTTATCTTCGACCTCAATCCAGCCGGCGACCGTGGCGTGCGCCAGGAAATCGAGATGCAGCACAGCTTTTTGCCGTTTACCGGCGGTCGCCTGACCTGGGGTGCGGCCTGGCGCAACGATGCCTTGTATTCGGAATTCACATTTTATGGCCGGCCGGTCGTGCACCGCGATGTGAGGCGGGTTTTCGGCAATCTGGAATGGAAGCCCAACAGCTACTTCACCGGCAATTTCGGTCTGGCCACCGAGCACGATTCTTTTGCCGGCACGCATACCTCACCGCGTTTGAGCGGAAACTTTCACCTGACGCCGGAAAATACCCTCCGTTTCGGTTATTCCCGCGCTTACCGGACGGCGAGCATTGTCGACTACAGCGCCTATCAATGGGCGTTACCGGTTGCCAAGGTCAATGGCCCGCTATCGCCCGCCGAGCAGGCTTATATATCCCGGAACTTGCCACCGCTTCTGGTCGGTGTGCCAAATTTGCCGGCCGAGCGCATGGATACCTGGGAAATCGGCTATCTCGGTGATTGGCGAGATTGGCGGATGAGTCTGGATGTGCGGCTTTTCCTGGAAAAAATACCCAACCGCTTGTCGCAGGTGTTTGCCAGCTCCGATTACATGGCTGAGTTACAGAAGATCCGTATTGAAGGGATCGAGTATCAGTGGAAATGGCAGGCCTTCGAACACACGCGCTTGATGCTGGCGCAAAGTTTTATTCGTACCTCTGCCGATTTTCTCGAATCTGCGCTGTCCGGCAGTCTGCGCCAGGCGCTCCCGGATTTTTTGCAAAATGTCGACGACCTGGCTGATCACTCGGCGCCGGATCGCTCGACTTCGGCGATGCTGATACAGAAACTTCCCCTTGGGCTGGATTTCTCCCTGGCTACTTATTGGGTCGGGAAAATGAAGTGGTCACGCAATACCTGGGCCGACAAATACCGCCGGGTCGATGCGCGGCTGGGTTACCCCTTTCAGTGGGCTGGACAGCGTGGTGAGATCGCCTACACTGTTCAGTCGCTGAATGGCGCCCATGGAGAATTCAAATCCTATGGTGATCCGACTGACCGGGTCGTGGATCGCCGCCAGTGGCTAAATCTTCGCCTTGATTTTTAAGCCGCTCGATTGATCGATAACCGGATTATTACGTTGAAAAAAGGCCGTTCGCCTATTGTTCAGCCTTGTCAATCCGCGCGTTTTTTTGGTTACATTTCAGCCTGTGCGCGTTCAGAACATATTTTCGGAGAGTTCCATGCCTAACTACCAAGCCATTTCCAAAGCCAGCTACGGTAACAAGCGTTGGCTGCGCTATACCGGTTACGCTTTTGCCATGAAAGATGCGGTAATCCCGCTGACTCTGGCCGAATTGCCGAAAGCCGCCATGAGCCTGCCAATTGGCTTTATTGCTCAAGGTGACAATTTTCTTCCTGCTGCAGTGATGAGCCTCCAGTCAGAAAAAAATCTCTTCGTCGCGCCTGATGGGCGCTGGGTGCAGAGCTACATCCCAGCCGCCTGTCGTAGCTATCCGTTTATTCTGGCCAGAACAACGGAGGCGCAACAGGTGCTTTGTATTGATCAAGACTCAGGTCTGGTGACGGATGGGCCGGAAGGCGAAGCTTTTTTCGACGAGGATGGTCAGCCGGCAAAACCGGTTCAGGATATTTTGAAATTCCTCAACAGCGTTGAACAGAGTCGCCAGGCAACCAGTGCTGCTTGTGCCATATTGGCGAAACACCAGCTTATTCAGCCTTGGCCGATTGTGCTGAAAACAGACGCGGGAGAGCAGAAAATTGAAGGTTTATACCGTGTTGACGAGGCGGCTTTAAACGAGCTTCCGGCTGAAGCCCTGGTCGAGTTGCGTAATGCCAACGCCTTGATCATCACTTACTGCCAGTTGTTGTCGATGCAGCACCTGAGTTTATTGGGTGAATTGGCCAAGGCTCACGCGGCAGCGGCTATACAGGCCACGGCGGTGAAACCTGCTGAAGTAGCAGGTACGCTGGATCTCGATTTCCTGAAAAAATCGGACTCGATCAGCTTTAGTGGATTTTAGGGAGCCGCTGATTAATTCGTTATCCGCCGATGGGTGAATCGCATCGAAGGGGGAAACGCTCGTATTCACAAGGCTTAGGAACCGCTACGAAATAGCTTCCCTTTTTGCGCTTGCGCGTTGAGGTAAGCGGTCAGGTTAGCGCAGCGTAACCCGACATCTGCCTTGGCGGTCGCCCTACGCGGATTGATTGGTCGAAAACAGGAAGTTACTTCGTACGCGTTCCTTACCGGGAAGGGATCAGTGGCCAACTGAGGAATCAAGGTTTAACTAAAAACCTCGGTCAGAACCCTCAGTGCAGAGGCGCGGAGGTAGCAGAGACAACGTGGAGAAGATCAAAAACGGAATCACCCGTCGGGGGGAGCCGATAATGACCGCTTTTCCTCTGTGAGACTCTGCGCCTTGCGAAATCCGTGTTTGCTCGGAAAGCGTCGTTTAATTCTGCACCAAGGGTCAATAGCTTGACGCACGCATGACGGCACCTTCCAGCCACACCTCAAACGGCTCGCAGGGGGCGATGGCATTGCCTTGGGCGTAATTGATGCCGATTTTTTTCAGTGGTTCAAGGCTGGAGATATCGTCCACGCCATCGGCGATCGAGTCGATATTCTGGTCGGCAGTTATTTCTTGCACGGCACGCAATAGCGCGGTCGACGCCCGATTGCCGCCTAAATTGCGCGTCAGGCTGCGACTCAGTTTGACGTAGCTGGGGGAAATGCTGCGTAGTTGGCTGAAAGATGACAGGCCACCGCCAAAGTCACTGAGCCCGATCTGGCAGCCCAGTGCCCGCACCGCCTGAGAAAACTGGGTGGCCCGGCTATTCAACTGGCTTGAGCTTTGTTCTGAAAAAACGAGGCATAGCCCACTCCCCGAAAGCTGCTGGCTGGACAGGCTTTGGGCAATGTGATCAAGGATTTCGCGGCGCCCGAGCGAAGCCCCGGAAAGCGGGACCAGGCAATGCAAAGGTTTGTTTTGAAGTTGCGCCCGCGCCAGCGCGCTGATCGCGGTGTCGAGCAGGCGAAGATCAATCAGAGGGGTCAGTTCGTAGCGCTCGGCGGCATCGATCAGGGCGGAAAGCGCGATGGGGGGTTGTCCGGGTTCGATCAGGTGGGCGCTGAGTTCAACCAGATTGCTCGTGCGGGTGCTGCTTTGGAGCGACGCTAGCGGCAGAGCGTCGATTTGCAGGCGATCTTCAGCCAGCGCAGCAGCAATGCGGTGAGCCCAGGAGTTCGTCTCATGGCGGCGCTCTTGTGTATTCAGTGCATCTTTTTCGCAGACCTGATTACGCCCGCTTTCCTTGGCGGCGTAGCAGGCTGCGTCACCCGCAGCGAGAATTTCACTGATCTTGCGTACCCGGCGGTTGACCGGCGTCAGGCCGATGCTGGTGCCGATGGAAAACACTTTGTCCTGCCAAATGAAGCGATAGGCGCTGCTCAGGATACAGATATCCTCGGCGACCTGACGGGCGCGCGGGCCGCTGCAGTTGGCGAGGATGATGCCGAATTCGTCACCGCCCAATCGGGCTAGCGTATCCCCCTCGCGCAAGCGCCCCTGGAAGAGTTGTGAAATTTGGCGGAGCAGTTCATCGCCGGCAAGGTGGCCGCAGGTGTCATTGACTGGCTTGAAGCGGTCGAGGTCGATAAATAAAACGCTGCAGTCCAGGCCACCAGCCTGCACGCTGGCCAGTATTTTTTCTAGTTGATGCTCAAATTCCCGCCGGTTAAGCAGGCCAGTCAGCGGGTCATGGTGGGCTTGAAAAGCAAGCTCGGCGGTGGCTTCTTCGATGCGGCTCTGGAGTGATTGTTGAGCTTCCTCGATGTGGCTCGCCATATCGTTGAAACCTT
>JAUYQT010000768.1 GCA_030697085.1 Azonexus sp.
CAATAATGCAGCCTTCCGCGCTGGTGATCATGATCCCTTCACGGGCGTGGGTAAATACGCTGGCGGCGAGTTGCAGGCGCACTTCAGCGGCGGTTTTTTCGATCACCACGGCAACGACCCGGGCTTCGTCTTCGATCAAGCGCAAATCGGCCGGGGAAGGAAAACACGGGTAACGGTGATACATGGCAAAAACACCCAGCACCTTACCCTGTACCGAAATAATCGGCTGCGACCAACCTGCCCCCAAACCGGCCTGCCGAGCGAGGTCGCGATAGGGCGCCCACCAGGGATGCGTCGCCACATCTTCAACAATCACCCGTTGGCCGGTAAAGGCGGCCGTTCCCGACGAGCCGACGCCGAGACCAATCGCCACCCCGTCGATGGCGCTATTGAAGAATGCCGGCAAACTCGGCGCAGCGCCGTAACGTAAATGCTTGCCCGCCTCGTCGAGTAAAAAAATACTGCACAGCATCGCCGGGTTGATCGCCTCGACATCGTGCGCAATGGCTTCCAGGACACTCACCAGCGGCGCTTTGGCCGCAAGCATTTGCAGTACGCGGTTATGGTGCTGTTCGCGCAGTTCGGCCGTGCGGCGGGCCGTGTTGTCGGTGCCAATCAACAAGTAGCCAATAATTTCTTCCTGCGCATCACGCAAAGCCGTGACCGACACCACGGCGGGAAAACGGCTCCCGTCCTTGCGAATGTAGGTCAGATCATAAATATCTTCCATCCCACGCGACGCCTTGAAGACCAGGGCCTCGAAACCAGGCGCAATGGACGTCCCAAGCTCCAGACTGAGGGCGCTGGCACGCTCAACAATCTCGCGCGGATCGGAAATATCGGCCGGCGTAATCTGGTTGATGACGTCAGCGGCGGCATAACCCAACATTCGCTCGGCACCGACATTGAATATCTGAATGACACCTTGCGCATCAGTCGCGATACTTGAAAAATTAGCGCTGTTGAAAATCGCTTTTTGCAGGGCGCCAGCCTTAAGCAGCATTTTCTGCCGGCAGCCCTCGGCAACCGCCAAAAACGGGCCGGAAATGACGTTGACCGCAGCAAAATCAAAATTCAGATCATCCACGAGCATGAAGCGCCTCCATTTGGCGAGCAATACGCCGTGCAACAAGGAAAATGCGCCAGACGTCCAGGCATCGACCAGACGAATCGGCATCGTGCCGGCAAGCCGCCCTGACATGAAGGGCTCGCCGGTCTATCACCCTAAATCCGGCAGTTACCCTGTCATCGCAAGCCGTTCA
>JAUYQT010000770.1 GCA_030697085.1 Azonexus sp.
CAACGGCATCGGATAAACCATTGAGGCCGCGCATGATCGAAATGTAGGCGGCGACGAAACCGGCCAGCACGAGCAGCAGGGTCAGCGCGATGACTGCCATCACGACGTTGCGCTGCAGCGTCAGCGCGTCGAGACGGGTAGCGAGCAGCGTATCGCACGCCGTGGCCAGCGTCCCGGCCACGGCCAGCGTTTCGCCTAAGGATCGATCAACCTGCAGCAGATAGTCGGTCGGCGTCATCCCGTAATCGGTTGTCTCCAGCATCTTGATGGTGATGGTTTCCTGCAAGCCGGCGAAAGCGGTATTCAACTGCCCGCTGGCCATATCCAGGCGCTCGGCCAGTTCCGGATGATCCTGGGCAACCTTGCGCAGGCTTCCCATGCTCCACATCACCAGGGCGTCGAAGTTGCCGCGGTGCAGCGTCAGGTCGCTACGCTTGCTGCCGCGCACGCTTTGCTTGATCAGGACAACGGTGCCAATCCGCGCCACCTGCCCGGTCGATTCGAGCAAGCCCGGCAGATGCGCCGTCATCACATCAAGCAGGCGGCTACTAGCGGCGTCACCATCACTGAGCAGGCCGGAAAATTCGTTAAGGCGCTCCAGTTCGCCATGCAGGGCGGTACCCAGTTGAATGAGCCCTTCCGCATCGGCGGCTTCTATCTGCCGGGTCAAGGCCGCCCAACGCCCGAGCCAGGCATCGCCGACGACCTTTTTTTCCGGCCAGATGCCCTGGGCTTCAGCGGCGAACCGCAATGCCTCGGCCGCCTTGAGCGCCGCTGCCCGTTTGGTTTGGGCAAGCTCGCCCAGTTCAGCGGCGCCTTCCTGCATCCCCTGGCTCGCGGCCACGACTTGATTCAGGTGGGCAATCAGGGACAGCGTCGGCACCTGCAGGGCGAGCGCGGCGCGCTCCTGCTCCAGCCCGGAAACCCGCCCATTGATGGCGAGCAACAGCGCCGTGGTCATCGCCAGCAAGGGCAGACCGAAAACCAGCGCAGTGACCCGCAACTTGTTCCGGAATGACAGCTGGCCAACAAGATGGACGATGGGTTCTAGTATTTTCATGCGGGTCTCGTGGTGATCCGGGAAGTCGGCGCCACGCACTGTAATTGGCCATTGTTGCGGTTTTGTTATCGCTCCCTTGCCGCACCAGGTGGCCGCTTCGTCTAAAATCGCCCTCCTTCCCACCGGCGCCAAGTCATGCCCATCAATCGCCTGCAAGCCTGGTTCCTCGCCTGTCGCCCGAAAGCGCTCTCCGTTTTCCTGCCGCCGGTACTGGTCGGCACGGCCATCGCCCGGCACGACAACGTGCCACATTCTGTGAGCACCGCTAATTTATATCTGTAACGTTGAGCTCAACGATGTCGACAAACTCCTGCTCTGACGTGTCGCGGCCGATCTAAAACTGGCTGATTTCAGGCGGTATGAAATAGGATTTTCTAGTTTT
>JAUYQT010000023.1 GCA_030697085.1 Azonexus sp.
GCTGTTGCGGAGCAGTTGCCTCAGGCTGACCGCTGGCAGACCTTCCTGGCCTACGTGGTGGCGAAAATTACCTGTCCATTGCCGCCATGGCACCCTCCTGAACGGCTTGCGATGACAGGGTAACTGCCGGATTTAGGTTTACCCAAGCCACTGCTGCCGATCAGAATTGCGTTCGTTGCCGACCCCAGGAAGTCGAGGCTCATCAACTCGGCAATCGCCCGCTGATCACACTGTTCCGGCCAAGCCCAGTCGAAGTCGGCCAGCGGCTTGAAACGCCCGATATGCGCACAGCGCAGCCGGCGCTCCAGCGAACGGCGGGCTCGTTCGGTTTCCTCCCAGTCCAGCAAGGGATTGAGCCAAGCTTGGTTGGCACACTCGGACCAATGGGCCAAGAGGCCGTGCAACTGGAGGGCGGCTGCCCGTTGGCGGGGGTCAGGCGTGGTCATTGCAGTTCTCCATCAAGGCGTCGTAACCGGCGAGGCCATGCGGCTGAACCGGGATGTCGCGCTGTTTCACATGCTCGGGCAAAGCAACGGCCAGCGGTGGCGGTGCGGCCAGTGCTTGGCGGCGGCGTTCCAGCGCCAGACGCACGGCATTGGGATGCGGCACGTCACGCGCCAACGCTTCGTCAATCGCCAGCTTCAGTTCGGCGACACCATAACGTTCGAGCAATTCCGCCAGCGCGCGTACCGTTCGGCCCAGCGGCTCACCGCGCTCGACGGCACCGGCCAGCAAAGAGCGACTGGCCGGCACGGCCTGAACCAAGTGGTCGGTGCCGCGATGGGCGCTGGCCTGATGTTTCTCGGCCACCAGATCTGCAATGTGTTCGGGGATTTCGATCTGTTGGCGCCGGTCAAAACTGCGTGGATGGGTCGCGATCAGCGTCTGCCCGTCGAGAATGCGCACCTGTTGAAGGGTGGCAGCGACCGTCAGGCTGCGGGCGACACAGGTATGCGGGATTGAATAGTCATTGAGATCGAAACGCACATACGGGGTCTTGCCGGCCGAGACCGCCTTGATCTCTTCGGTGGGAAAGGCATCGCCCGGCAAGGTCAGCAGGCGTTCCTGCTCCTGAAGAAAGGCTTCACTCACCGTGATGGATTCATCTTCCGGACAGCGCCGGGCGCCGGCCTGTTCGATCACCCAGGCATCGGCCTGCGCATTCAAATCGGCGACATCAGTGAATTGGCGACCGGCAAAGAAGGCATCACGGATATAGCGGATGGACCGCTCGACCCGGCCCTTCTCATTGCCTCGGGCAACGGCGACCGGACGAGGCTCGAAACGATAATGACCCGCCAGCGCCAGCAGGGTCGGGTTGAAACGGATGATGCTCCCTTGCCGTTCGAGGACTGCACTCTTCAGATTGTCGTAAAGGGCGACCCGGGGTACCCCACCCCAAGCTTCACAGGCGCCAACATGCCCGCGCAGGAAATTCTCCATATGGGCGCCCAGATAGAAACGCAGGAAGATCTGCCGCGAGTAGGACAGGACAGCAACGAAAGCCATCAAGGGCCGGCGTGCCTTGCCGATTTCAAAATGGCCGAAGTGGCCCCAATCGACCTGCATTTGTTCGCCGGGTAAGGTACGCAGCCGCAGGAAGGCTTCACGCTTGGGTCGCGGTCGATGGCGGGCAATCAGGTGGCGGAAGTGATCCGGCTTGCCGGGATAGCCGCGTGCCTTGACCATCACGTAGAGCCGGGAGGCGCGCAGCCGGGGAAACTGTTCGAGGGTTTCGAGAATGAAGGGTAAGTACGGGTCGACCGCAGAAGGGCGGTGGATCACATGGATGGCCGGCAAGCCGGCCTGAGCCAGGATGCGGGCCACACTATCGCGATGCAGGTTGAGTTGAGTGGCGATGGTGCCGATCGGCCAGCGTTCGGCGTGGTGGTAGCGCAGGATTTGCGCTTCGGTTTCAGGGGGAATGGACATGGGGGCTCCGGTCAGGTTGGTGTCGGCGAATCCGACAGCGCAGGAAGTCCTGGCGTACCCCATCTGGCAAGGGGCGCTGGCATCGGCAGCAGTGCCAGCGAGCCGGAATTGCCGGCGTTGTCGGTTCAGATCGCAGTGGAACCGAAGGGCCTTCGGGTGGGGAACCCTGATGCGTCACTTCTTGTTGTTTGGCCCGGTAACGGCGCTGGCGCTCGGCGTGGGCATGACGACCTTGCCGGCTGGCTTGATAGCGGCGACCAGCGGCACGGACGGCGGTGCGTCTGGCCTGATGGGCACACCTTGCGGTGCAGTAGCGGTGACCTCGGTCGCAGTGGCTACAAATGACCACCGCGGTACGGCAACGCGCGCACAAATAGCGTCTTCCTGGAATTTCCATGGGCAAAAGCCAATGGGGAGAAGACAGCAATGCCCGCTTCGTGAAATACTTGGCATGCAGCGTTGCCCGTCAGGGTAGCGGGGCGCGGCAGCGGATCTGGCTTGGTCGTTGGTACCGTTGTCGCGCCGGCATCTCCACCGGCTGGGGTGCTTTTACCGCATTGCCAGCGTCGGCGCTACCGCCTCATCCAAACCGCCAACCCCAGCCCTGCCGCACTGCGTTTGCCAGACGGCAGTTTGCTGTGCAAACCGCCCGCCGGAAGCCCTGCGGGCCGCCAGTTAAAACCACAATAAATAGCACCAAACGGAAAAACCAAAACCGTTGCTCCTGACTGTCGTCAGAATGTCGACGCCAGATTCCATCGCTCATTGACCGCCGTTAACAGCTTGCATATGGCATAGATCCGATCATCGGTGCAGCCATGCTGCTGGTCGAAATCGGCTCCGCTATGGATGCCTTCGGCAGCGCCGATCTCTTGGCCCCCTGGGTCGGCATCTGCCCCGATAACAACCAGTCGGCAGGCAAGCGCAAATCAGGACGCGTCCGAAAGGGCAACCTATATGTCCGACGCTTGCTCTGCGAGTTCGCTCATGCCGCCAGTCGTACCAAGTCTATCTTCCAGTTGAAGTTCAAATCGCTCATCGTTCGGCGCGAACACTACCGGGATTCCGCCACTGACTATGAAGCGCTTTCCGTTCAACGCAACGCTCCTCTCTGGATCAAGGCTCTGACTCGCTTCAGCTTCATCTCCGTCGCCGCCTGATTTGCCATCGAATTAAACCGATGACCTTCAGTGGTCAGAGGCTACGCTGCCGTGTAAGCTGTTTCTTTGACGTTAAACCATACAAGCAGGGGGATCTCCTTTGCTGGTTTAGCAAATTCTCGGGAGCGGATCGTCTTCCAGCTCCGGAAGTATCCGCTCGCCGCCGAGAGACGTCTGTAGCACCACGAGTTTATCCAGTGGCTCGACAACGCCGATGACCCTGGCGTCACGAAACCCGGCCGCTTGTAACGCAATGACGGCCGCAGCCGAACTGTCCGGGCTCAAGACCGCGACAACGCGCCCCTCGCTGGCTAGGTAGAGCGGATCGTAGCCCAGAATTTCGCAGACACTCGCAACCGGAGGCAGTATGGGGATGTTCTCCTCGTAAAGCCTTACACCGGCACCCGTTGCTGCCGCAATATCGTGAGCAACGGTCGCTAAACCACCGCGGGTGGGGTCTCGCATGAAACGCAAGCCGGGTACTCGTTGCAGGATAGTCGTCACCGGCAGCACGCAGGCAGCATCGGACTGAAGGCTACCCGAGAGGCCGAATTGTTCCCGCGCCAGCATGACGGCAGCGCCATGATCACCGACGGTACCACTGACGATGACGTGATCGCCGCGCTCGATGAGATCCAGTCCCAGAGGGGATTTCATGGTTCGGAGTCCGATTCCGGTCGTTGCCAAGTAAAGTCCGCCACCTTGGCCGCGTCGCACGACCTTGGTGTCCCCAGCGAGGATGCTAACACCGGCTTCCGCGCAACTACTGGCGATTGAGCGCGTGATGCGCTCTAGTACAGCCATTTCCAAACCTTCCTCGATGAATACATTTAGGCTCAGATAACGAGGAGAAGCGCCCGAAACAGCCAGATCATTCACTGTTCCGTGAACAGCGAGACTGCCGATATTACCGCCCGGAAATTCAAGCGGTTCGACGGTAAAACCATCGGTGGTGATCATCCAGTCCGAGTCTGTCAGTCCGAGCGGCAGCGTCGCAGCGTCAACGTGAGTATTGATTGATCCGCCGAGAATTCGACAAAACAGACCGTCAATCAACTCCCGCATTAGACGGCCACCATTGCCGTGTGCCAGGGTGACTCTTTCGTACGGTGGGTTCGCGTGATGGCTCATGGGTATCTCAAGGGCAAAGGATTATGGGCGTGGGTAAATCATCGTCATCAAGGCGTATTGATAGCCGAAGACAAGCGGGCTTGCGCCTCGACCACCTGACCGAAAGCGATGGCAGCATCACTGACTGGAAGGCGTTTTGGGAACAGCGCGGTAAAGCCGGCAGCGGTGAGTTCGCGCAAGGTATGAGCGACCAGCACCCGATTCTGGAACACGCCGCCGGCCAGCGCGACGCGCGAGATACCGGATTTCTCGCGGATCTGTATCGCCTGCTGGCATAAGCTTGCCGCCAGCGTGGCGTGAAACAGGGTAGCGCGTTCCTGCTGCGAACGTTCCTTGGCCATCAGCAACGGGATCAGCGGGGACCAATCGCTGCGCCAAAGCTCACCATCCTTGATCAGCGGCAGTGGAGTTGCTGTAGCGTTTTCAGTTGCCAGCGCCTCCAGGCGCATCGCAGCCTCCCCCTCATAACTCTGCTCTTGTGCCACACCAATCAGCGCGGCGGCGGCGTCGAATAGTCGGCCAATGGAGGAGGTGGTCGGACTGTTAATCCGGTTTTTCCAGGCCTCTGTTGCCAGACTGGCCATCTCCGGTTGATCGGGCCAGGGCACTCCGGCTTCCAGACAAATCGACAGCGCACAGCGCCAGGGGTCGCGGCTGGCGCGGTCGCCACCAATCATCCGGAAGGGTCGCAGACTGGCGGCACGGTGCCAGGCTCCAGGCGTGCCAAGCAGCGCTTCGCCACCCCATAAGGTGTGGTCAGCGCCCCAGCCCAGGCCGTCCCAGGCAAATACCAGTAGCGGGCCTTCAGCGAGTAGTTCCCCATAGACCGCGCTGGCATGGGCGTGGTGGTGAGGTATGCGCATCAGCGGCAAATGCTGATCACTGGCCCAGCGCGATGAGAAATAACCGGGGTGGGCATCGCAGACCAGCAGTTCCGGTTTGATGGAATGCATCTGACATAGATCTTCAAGCACCTGGGTGAACACCTGCAAACTACGCGGTGAACTCAGGTCGCCCTGATGCGGGGACAGAATCACGCGATCTTCGATGGCCAGCGCGATGGTGTTCTTGAGATCGGCGCCTACGGCCAGTACAGGGTGCAGCACCGGCGCCGGCAACTTCAGTTCCAGCGGAGCATAGCCACGTCCAAGGCGCATCGGACGAGGGGTGCCACCGACAGTACGGAAGACCGAATCATCGGCAGGCCGGCGGATCGGACGATCGTGATGCAGAAACGCATCAGCGACAGTGCTCAAGCGGCGTTCAACACTGGTTTCGTCAGTCAGCACCGGTTCGCCACTGATGTTGGCCGAGGTGGCCACCAAGGGGCCGCCAAACTCCTGCAAAAGAAGATGATGCAGCGGCGAATACGGCAGCATTAGCCCGACCTCGGCCAGGCCAGGCGCAATGGCTTCGGCGAGACCTGAGCCGGATTTCTTTTTGGTGAGTACGATTGGTCGCTGCGCCCCGCACAGCAAGGCCAGTTCTTCCGGCGTCGGGGCAGCTATTTCGCCGGTCTCCAGCATCTGCTCGGAAAGCATGATTGCCAGAGGCTTGGCTGGCCGATGTTTGCGCGCACGAAGTCGCTCCACAACCATCCCGGAGCGGGCGTCGCACATCAGGTGGTATCCGCCAACACCTTTGACGGCAACGATTAATCCGTTGTGCAGACTCTTGATGCAAGCGGCCAGCGCTGATTCGTTATCACGAATTGCAGCCTGACCAGGCGCGCGGAATTCGAGTGTCGGGCCGCAGCGCGGACAGGCCAGTGGCTGTGCGTGATAACGCCGGTCAGCCGTGGCGTGGTACTCGGCGCTGCACTCGGCACAAAGCGTAAAGCCCGACATGGCGGTATTCGGGCGATCGTAAGGCAAGCGATCGATGATCGTATAGCGCGGGCCGCATTGGGTGCAATTGGTAAAGGGGTAACGATAGCGCCGGGCTTCAGGATCAGCCATTTCAGCCAGACAATCTGGACAAACGAAATGATCGGGCGGGACAACAATCGGGCCGCGAGCGGTAAATCCGCTATCAACAATGCGGAAGTCCTGGTGATGCTCGAAGGGCCCCTTGGAAACCAGCGGCATTTCCGGCTTTGCCAGCGGAGGGGCTTCGGTTGTCAGGCCCGCAACAAAACTGGAAATCTGATCCGGTCGGCCCTCGGCATGGATTTCGACTTCGCCACCGAGATTGCGAACCCAGCCACAGACCCCGTAGCGCTTGGCTAAGCGGACCGTGAAGGGCCTGAAACCAACGCCTTGAATTTGGCCTCGCAAGCGGACATTGCGCGAAATTAGAGTGTTGGCTAAAACTTCGGCTGCCACGCTCACGCTAGTCGTGTCCTGCTGCCGTGCTTAATGCCGTGTTGGCACCGATTTTGGCATCAATCCGCTGGTGGATCCCGGACGACCACCAGATGCGACAAGCACCTTCGTCGGAAACCATGCATGGCCCGATTGGCGTGGCCGGGCGGCAGGCCGTGCCATAGATCCGGCATTCAGGCGGGCTGATTTTCCCAAGTACGACACGCGCACAGTCACATCCTGCTGGCATTTCGTTGCTACGCTTTCGTGCAGCATCCAGTGGCAGGATGTTGCGGGCATCGTGGGCTTCGAGATGTGATTTGAGGGAATAACCGGAATGCTCGATTATCCCTATGCCGCGCCAGGGAGAATCAAGCACTTCAAAGGCTTCGGTCAGCAGTTGTTGGGCAAACCGGTTACCGCCCGGCTTTACCGCAGCGCCATAGCAATTGGTCAGCGACGGTTTCCCCTCCTGCGACTGCACCAGCACCGAATGGATCGCTTCGAGCAAGCTGTCAGGGGTGAAGCCAGTAATCGCTGTGGGAAGATGGTGGCGCTGGTAAATGAACTCCCATTCTTCAGGACCCATGATGGTTGCCACGTGTCCCGGGGCAATCAGGGCATCGAGACCTGCGTCAGGAGAGTCCAGCAGCATAGCCACGGCCGGCCAAGTCAGACGGCCACTGGTTAGCAACAGCAGGTTGGCGGGTAGGCCCTGGCCAATTACCGCAGCAATGGGCGCCATGGTTGTCTCGAACCCGACGGCATGGAAAACCACCGTGCGTTGCGGATTCTCGCGGGCGATGCGGACGGCCTCAAGTGGCGTGGCAACGGCATGGACTTCGGCTCCGGCGGCTTTGGCGGCAGCCAATGAACTCACCTCGCTGCGCGGTACATTTACCGGTACGCGCAACATGTCACCAAAGCTGACGACAATCACATCGTGATGCAAGGCCCACTGAATGACCTGATAGATGTCTTCTTCAGGGCAGATGCAGACCGGACAGCCGGGACCCGGAATCAGTTGCACTTCTTTCGGCAGCAGCGTGCGCAAACCGGCCATCGAGATCGAGCGCTCGTGGCCGCCGCAGACGTTCATGATCCGTACCGGACCGCTTAGCGGCAAGGCCCGGATCTTTTTCAGCCAGTTCTCGGCTTGACCTGACATGGTCGATTACCGTGGCTGCGTCGAGAAATGGACTTCAGGCGCCACAACACGCAAAGTGCGGTGAGCATCGGTATCTTGGGCCGGCGTCATTGTGGATCCGGAATCAAGGCGCTGGCGGTACTCTTCTCGTGTGGATCGTAGCCAGTTGATCCAGGCATCGATGCTGCTACTCACCCGCGCAGAGACGTGCATGATCGGGGCCTGCGAAGCTAGATTACGCAGCGACTGTTCAGCCATTTGCGGAGAGAACTCGGGGAGGTGGGGCAGCAGGTCGGTTTTACTCAGCAACATCAGATCTGCCGCCCGGAACATCACCGGATATTTGGCCGGTTTATCATCGCCTTCGGTAACCGATAGCAGGATCACATTGCGATGGTGGCCGAGGTCAAAACTGGCGGGACAAACCAAATTACCGACGTTCTCGATGAACAGAATATCCAGATTGGCGAGTTCGAGATGCGTCAGTGATTGTTCTATCAGGTGGGCATCAAGGTGGCAGGCGGTACCCGTGGTGATCTGGTGTGCCTGCACGCCCAATGCCCGGATTCTGTCGGCATCGTTTTCTGTTTCAAGATCACCTTCGATCACCGCGATTCGCAGCGAACCGTTCAAGGCGCGGATGGTCGCTTCGAGCAACGAGGTCTTGCCCGACCCTGGTGACGACATAAGGTTGATTACCAGAACCCCGTGTTGATCGAACCGGTTGCGGTTCTCCCGGGCATGGTGGTCATTGTGCTGCATCAGCGAGTTGAGCGCAGCGCTGGAATGGCTTGCGCTGCCATGCTCGTGGTTGTGGTCATGGTCGTGACCATGCCCGTGGTCGTGACCATGCTGATGCTTGTGGTGACGATACGAATGGTGACCATGATCTTTCGACAGGAGGTGCCGGTTACCGTCTGTAATGCTGCAGCCGCAGTCAGTGCACATTTTTTTCTTTCGTCGATGAATTCAAAGATGGAACAGGGTCGTCACGAACCAGCTCCACACGCGACAGGATCAGATCCTGGCCGCTTAAAAGTTCGGTGTCGAAGCTGCCGCAGGAGTCGCACACCAGCCGGTTAGGCGCGGCTTCCGCTTGCTGGTCGCAGTTCCGGCATTTGATCCGGGGGGGCACAATTTCGGTGTGCAGCACGGCTGCCTCGGCAACCGAGCCGGCACTGGCGAATGGAAAAGCATTTTCCAGCAGTTTCGCTTCGATGCCGGAGAGTGTGCCGATCTGCAATTCAATCCGCGCGACGGATCTGGCTCCATGGTGACGAGCCAGATCCGTCAACTGATCGACAAGATTCATGCACAGCGACAGTTCATGCAAAGGACGGATCCTCCGTGACTAACTGATCGAGAAGATCCCAGGTTTCCCTGGCGTTTTCGGCAGTGATCACTTGTATGGCATAGCCGACGTGGATCAGTACCCAGTCACCGACCGAGGGCATCTCGTGTTGCAGGATGAACAAGCTGACCTGGCGTTCGACGCCCTTAGCCGAACAGCGGGCGTCGTAGCCATCAAGGTGGGTAATTTGCATTGGGACGGCCAGACACATGGTTTTCTCCTAGCGGCATTTCTGGAAATCAGAGGCCACTCAGCAATGCCATTCCGGTTGCCGCAATGGCCGCACCCCCGAGCGTCACCGCCCCTCGTACCCTGCCTAGAACCTGACCGAGGGCAAACCCGGTGGCCTGGAGCACGGCGCAGGTGAGTATGAAGCCAGTGACATACAACCAGATACTTCCTGATGCCGGCACTTCAATTCCATGCGCATAGCCGTGGAGTAATCCGAACAGCGAGACGAGGAACACGCTGAGCATCATCGAAAGGCGCTGCGGACCCGCCACCAGAAGCCCAAGCAACAGCACGGAGGCGGCCAGCAGAGGCTCGACCAGTACGACATTCCAGCCGAGGCAGGCCAGGCCAAAGCCGGCCATCATCACGAAAACGAACACCAGCGGTAATGTCCATTGCGCCTGCTTCTCGAGTTTGGTCACCCACAGGCCAACCGCAATCATCGCCAGCAGGTGGTCCAGGCCGAGCAGGGGATGCATGATGCCGGCAAACATGCTGGTTCCCGTCGAAGCCAGCGTATGCGCCTCGGCATTACCGGCAGCGAGCAAAAAAATTCCCAGCGTAGCCGGAAAAAAACTGGATTTATTGTTCATGGTCAAACTCATATCATGTGGTTAACGTTGATCTGAACCAGGGGATTGCCGTCCGGGTCCAGAATATGAACGGCACAGCCAATGCACGGGTCAAAGCTGTGTATCGTCCGCAGCACTTCCAATGGTTTAGTCAGGTCTGCCAGAACATGTCCCTTCAGGGCCCGCTCGTAAGGGCCGTCAACCCCGCTGGCATCGCGCGGCCCGGCATTCCACTGGCTGGCAACGACACACTGGTAATTGGCGATCATGCCGTCGGTGCCTACCTTGATCCAGTGTCCGAGCGCTCCGCGCGGAGCTTCCGTGTAGCCGAAGCCGACTTTTCCTTTGGCTGCAGCGACCATCGGGAAGGCGTTCGGATTGAAGTATTTACCTGTCCGGTTGTTGTAATACAACTGATACCAGCCGGTGTAGGCAGGTGTGCCGGCGCTGGCATTGGCGGCTCGTCCGGCCATCTGGTCGGCAATGACCTTGGTTTCGATCATGCGGCAGAAGATTCTGCCGAGCGTCGAATTCAGTTGCTCGAACTTCAGGCCCAGAGCACCGGTCCAGTAGGTCTTGACGTAGGCCCGAACCAGCTTGTCATTCGGTTGAGTATTGCGTGCGTGCATCGTCAGGATATGCGCCAGCGGCCCTACTTCCATGGGTTTTCCGTCATAGCGCGGCGACTTGATCCAAGAGTAACGTGCCGTCTCGTCAAGCATATAGGAGGCAGGCGAATCCGGGGCCGGGCCGGTGTAATTCAGAATGGTGCTGCTGGTCGAGGGATGCGCTCCCTGATCAGAACCTGTGTACCAGGCGTGAGCCACATTCTCGGTGACTTTCGTTTGATCAAATGGCTTGAGGGCGTTGAGGTCAGAAGCCCATAGCACGCCCTGCGGAAAAACGTATCCGGCGGGGTAGTCAATGGCGCCATCAACCATTTCGGTTTTCACCAAAGCAGGGTCGGGATACTCACCAAAGGACAGGAAGTTTCCGGCGGTAGCGCCGAAGTTAGCCCATTCCTTATAGGATTTTGCCACCAGTACCACGTCGGGCATGTAAACCTGATCGACGAAATCCTTCATCTTGGCGATTGCCGCCTTGACCGTGGCTAAGCCGGCGGTATTCAAGGAAGTGCCACCGCTGCGTTCGCTTGGCGCGCCGGTGTTATTGCTAAGAGAACAAGGCATCCCTCCGACAACGAGGTTGGGGTGCGGATCTTTTCCGCCAAAGATGGTGTGCAGCTTTACTGCTTCGCGAGCCCACGCCAGCGCTTCCAGATAGTGCGAAACCAGCAGCAGGTTTTGCTCAGGCGTGAGTTTGTAGGCTGGATGCCCCCAGTAACCATTGGAAAACAGGCCGAGTTGCCCGCGGCTTACCAGGCCGCTGTTGAGCGTGTCAAGAACCCCTTGGAAGTAGGCGGTATTGGGTAAGGCGCCTTTGTTGGGCTTGTAATTCGGGTTGTTAGTCAACGACAGCGCCGCCGTGGTGGCCGGATTGGCTTTCAGCGCGCTGGTTACATCCACCCAGTCAAGGGCATGGAGATGATAAAAATGCATCACATGGTCATGCACGTACTGGGCGCCGATCATCATGTTGCGGATGTAGTCGGCGTTCTTCGGGACTTTGATCCCCGCTGCGTTTTCAACAGCGCGGACTGAAGTTAACCCGTGCACCACCGTACAAACGCCGCAGATACGCTGGGTGAATGCCCATGCATCGCGTGGGTCGCGTCCCTGCAAAATCTTTTCAACTCCGCGAACCATCGTGCTGGAACTCAGTCCTGGAGTCTGGATGGTGCCGCCGCCCTTGCCGTCAGGAGTGGCGTATGCCTGGATACGCAAGTGGCCTTCGATCCGGGTGACTGGATCAATTATGACGTTATAGCTGCCCATAGTGATTACCTCATCATTTGTTCAGTGGATATTGCTGTGTGTTGGTGATAGTGCTTAATCGTCATAGGTTCCGGGTTGCAGCGGGACGTAAAAGCCTTTCTTGCCGCCAGTGTTGAGACGATCCCAGAAATCGGGCTCTGAACAGCCGATACAGCCATGTCCTGACATCATCGGGAAACTGACGCCCTGGTTCCATTTGATCTTCGAACAGGCGTTATGCGTGACCGGCCCCTTGCAACCCATTTCGATCAGACAACCGCCGAAGCGGGCGCTGCTGTCATCAAAGACTTTTACGTGAGGGCCATCTTCGAGGTATTCCTCGCGGTAGCATTCCTCATGGACGGTTTCGCCGTAGAACATCTTCGGCCGCTTCAGCGCGTCGAGCGCCGGAAGGGCTTTGTAGGTCAGGTAATAGAGGATTGTTCCGGTGATTACCTCGGGAATCGGCGGGCACCCGGAGACGTTGATGAGGGGTTTGACGATTCCCAAGGTGGACATGAGTTGCTGGATGGAAACCGCGCCAGTAGGGTTGGGGGAGGCTTTCGGCAAACCGCCAAAACTGGAGCAACTGCCGACCGAGACAATCAGGGCGGCATTCTTGGCCGCATCGCGGAAGCGCGCGACCCCGCTGCGCCCGCCACTGACAAAGTAGCCACTGCTCGCGGAGGCAGGAATCGAACCGTCAACGATCAGGACATAACCGTAAGTCGAGGTGGCAATGTCCAGTTGTTGCTCGGCCTGTACGCCGGCCGCAGCCATCAGGGTTTCCTGATAATCGAGCGAAATCAGATTCAAAATCAGGTTTTCGATGGAGGCGCCGCCCTTGAATGCGAAGGAATTCACCATCGACTCGAGACAGCCGGTGCACTCCTGGAAGGACATGAAAACCACCGACGGTTTTTTGGCCGAGACAGCGGCGGCGGCCAACTTTGGAATTGCTGTTGCTTCAAGCCCCATCAAGGAGGCCATTCCGGCGATTGCCATCATAAAACGCCGGCGACTGACGCCAGTGGTGGCGATCCGTTCAACGGTTTCGTCGTCCAGCTCAATTGAATCGATCGTCGCCGGATCCAAAATTTCATTACTCATGGTAGGACTCCTTCTTGGGTTTAAGCGGCGGACTATTGGCTGGCGGACCGTTCAAGCTCGGTCGGAGTGGCCATCATGTCGTTGGCTAGGGGTGTTTCGAGAAACTGTTCAAGCTTCTTGAGCGCGCCGATCATGTCGATACGGTGTGCTTTCAGAATGACAGGCACTTCAGTTACTTCAATAATTTCGGTGGTGATTTCACCCTGTTCATCAAGGTGCCGTACCCACCAAACACCGGAAAACCGGGTTTCAAAGATCTCAGCCCGTAGTTCGCTATCTACGATTGCCGAAACTTCACCGCGAGACAGCGCCTGTTCAAGGGCGTTGTAGGTTGCTTCAGTCATTCTCCGCTGGTGCCTCAGATCAATCGCTTGCGGCCGCCCGGATGCCTGAAACTCTCTCAGCGCCGAGTGCACGTCGCGAAGGATGCCGGTGGCAATTTCGATGTTCGCAGTACGCGGTCGATTCGATTCGACTCTTACGGATATTTCATCAAGTTTGGACATCGGAGTTCTCGCTATCATCAAGCCAGGATTGAAGGATTTTCTCGACGGCATTGCAGGCTTCGGGTAGGGCTGCGGTCACCACGGGGGATAGTTCAATGGCCCAATCGATCAGCTCCGGCTGAATTCCGATCAGTGCACACCGCTTTGGAGCTTCTTTGTTGAGGCGCAACATTTGCAGCAGGTCAATAAGCCCAACCTCATGCACGCTCGACGAAGTGTTTAGCTCAAGAAAGTCGTCGACCTGCTGATCCGTAAATACCGCTACCGAGCCAGGTGCCTGGTTAATGTTTGCCGAGTCAATGATGATCAGGCCATCAGCCTCTGAAATGCGGTCGATCAACAGGTAGCCAAGCGTTCCGCCGTCAACCAGTTCGATTTGCGCGCCGCTGAAAAGGGAGGCGCATTTCCTGGATTCCAGATGGCGAATCACATGAATGCCAACGGCATCGTCACCGAGCAGTGTATTGCCAATTCCGAGAACTACCAGGCGCAGCGCAGGTAAATCGCGTTGGCCGCCGAGCGGTGTCGCTGGCGTGTGCTCGACCGGCCCTGCCGCAAGCTGACTTCGTTCGAGTGTGTCCCGTACGTTGTCATGACAATTCACCGAATTCATCAATTACCTCCGCTGATGATGCACTGTTCGATTCAGTCAACCGTATTGCCTCTGGTCGACCGCGTGTGGTAGATAGTCGCGGTTTGGATTGGTGCTGTCACCTGTCGTCCACTCACGACACTAAAGGCTTGTACCCCTTTGTTTTCAGTGCCTTGAGCTAGGAGCGAGGACGACAGCGAGACTGGCCTGGCCATTTTCCTGGCGCAGAATTTCTGCCTTTTGCAGGCGTAGTCCATTTTCCTTGTGCAAGATTCCAAGCAACTGCATCGACTGATCAAAGGGTGCCGTGCCATGTATTCCTATCGCTTCGGCGCTTTCCGTGACGGTGAGGCTCAGCCCTTGCTCTTTTACTCTGGTGGTGGCCGCTGCGGCAGAGGTATGGAGTGATGGCGTGGCAACCTTGACCACCGGTTGCAAGCGCAGTTCGGCCAACTCCTTGGCGGCTGCTTCCATGCCTGCCATCTGAAGTTCCAATCGTGGCAGGAGGCGGGCCAGACGCTTTCGCTCGCTACTCAACCAGTCAACCAGGCTTGCGCTCGTGGCCAGCAGTATTAGCGCCGAGGCAAAGGCGATAAGGCGTCGCTCATTGAGAGTGCGCGATTGCCAGATTTCGCGCACTTGACTGAGTGCCCGGGTAAGAAGGGGCACTGAAACGCGAGCAGGGGAAGCCATTAAAACACCTCCGGTCGAACCAGCAGATGGGGTGGGTCGACGTTGTCACGTATCGTCCCAAGCAGACCGCGCGTAGCCAGAGCAGCAATAATTTCGTTGATGCGAGGCAGCAGCGTGCCGCTCAGGGTCAGATCAAGCACGCCATCCTCGAAGTGCATGGCTACAATGCCATCGTGATAATCGCTGCCGAGAACTTCGGCCAGCCCGGTTAGCAATGCCAGCCCGTCGTCATGACGCAAGAGGCCGTGAGGTTCGCGTTCGAGCGACAGTTGCTGACGCATCCGCGCAGGTGGGGTAACTACCGGGTCACCGGGAAAGGTCGACTGATAGATGCCGTTGATGCGGCTGACTAGTTCGGAATGCTGATGTCGTAACCACAATACTTCGCCTGAATCAACCAGCACGCCAAGGATGACGGCTGCGACGGCGATCAATAGCGGGATCCGGAAACTCGCCTGTTGGCCGTTCCTGGATTTGCTTCCACCGAATTCACTGTGCAATAGATTGTCAGATGCACTTGTCATGCTCTGCCACCAGAGATAGGGTGACGCGCTCACCAGAGGTGGGTTGCTGTTGTCGCCGGGCACTATTCCATCGGGTAGCAGATAGTCGGGTTCGAGGTGGAGGGCAATCAGATCAGGCCTGGCTGGGCCGGCTTGCGCGTACTGGCGGGAAAGAGTCGGGGCAATATCCTCGAGATCAATGGCCAGACCACTCTGATGACTGGTTCTCAAGGTGGCGCCGTGGGAGGCCAGGCTCAGATGCCATTCACCGAGCTCAGCGGGGGCCGTTTGCAACTCGGCAACGATTCGAGCTGGTCGGCGGGAAAGGCCTTCCAGTGTTCCAAGGATGGTGCGCAAGCGGTCCTTGTCGATAATAAGCACGCCGACGAATTCGCGAGTGTTTTGATCGTCGGGGAGTCGATGCGTGGTGGTCAGATGCTGTGTGCCGGGATCGCAAAGCAGACGATCTTCCAGTGCGAAGGCCAGCAGGCGCGGCAGTTCCCGGCGTTTACTCCGTCCGAGTGCCGGGAGTGTGCACTCCAGCCAGAGCACCTGGGGTCCGCACAGCAGTGCTTCGCATGTGGTCGCCGCCGGCCAGCCTTCGGGGCCGCTATGGCCTGCTTCAAGCAAGTTATTGTCAGAAGAAAGATGGGCCCACCGGCATGCGGGTGAGTCCGGCCAGTGTTCGCCAAGGGCCAGAAGAAGTCGTGTAGTCATGGGAATCTTTGCCAAACAATTGTGGACCAGTTTTCGCTGCGTTCGAGCAGCGCCTCCATGCGCACCAGGGCCACGCCGTAACGAGCGCGCCCGGTGACGAAAAAGTAGCGGCTGCCCGTACTGAGCTGAGCCATGGTTTCCGAAGGAGCGCTTTCAGCCTGGTCGCTGGACTGACGTGCCGTGAAATCGGGTACATCCTTGAACCAGGCACGCTGGCGTTCACTAACGAGCATCTGTGCCGCCGCCGGCGAGAGTCCCGGCACCGCTGCGGACAGCACCTCGGCACGCGCGGTATTGACATTGACCGGGCTGACTCCCGGCAGCGCGACCACGAAAGGCATCAGCGCGGCCACGATCTCCGGGCTGAACCCGCGCACCTGCCCAAGCTCCTCGATGCTTACCAGTTTGGCGTTGGCTGCGCGGTGTGGCATCCGTTGCGCGCCGTACCACGCCGATTCAGCCCCGCCCGGAACGCGCGGGGTGTCGTCTGGATCGAGCCAGTCGAGCAGCGCCGCCAGCAGGGATTCGGAATCCTTGAGACCGAGCATCTCAAACAGGCGCAACGTCGCAGCTATGTTCCCGGCATGGTCATCGGTCTGGGAAACCAGATCGTTGAGATTGATCCGGCCCGACATGTCCAGTATCGATGCGGTGATCTCGCCACCTTCAATGGCTGTTCGCGGGATCCCCGTGGCCCAGCGTTCGCCAAGATGATCTACCCCTCCGGTACGTGCATCTTCGGCAAGCAGATGGCGCGCCATGTCCACTGCGCTGCGTGCTAGAAGGCGTGCCTGGAGCTGATCGTGGCGCCCTATCGTGCTATCCACGGCAACGTCCAGGCCGACCACGATAGCTGCGGCAATTCCGGTAACCAGGGCCACCGTCATCAGCGCCAGGATCAAGGCGGCGCCTCGCTGTAGGGCAGGCGGTGTTGTGGCTGAAGGGAATATGGATTGGCGAGGCATCAGCGCAGGGGTACGATACGGGTAATCGTGCCGATATCAACGAGATCAAGATTAACAATCACCGCATCGGGCATCACGGTGTCCTTCCCCGGCGGTGGCCAGCGCTCGATGCGGACGCCATCATGCAGGAACGACCAGCCAAGACTGCGGACGCCATCAAGCATCGTTTCGCTATCGGGCGGGCCAAGCGCTTCGCGCCCGTTCCAGCGAAAACTCTGCAACTTGCCGTCCAGGACGCGAAATCCAGAACGGCGAATCCCGGTTTCAGGATCGATGCGCAGCAATTGCAGCTCCGACGAGTCGGTTTTGACCATCACCGGGCCGGCTCGTCCAGGCGTTGAAACGATCAGCAGCAGATCGCTGTCGATGCGCTGTATCGATCGCACCAGACTGCGCCAGCGTTGAAACCCTTCCTCCAACCGGGACTGACTGAGGCTGGCTTCCGACAGTGCGCGCCAGGATAGGGCGCCAAGTATTGCGAAGATGGTCAATGCCACCAGCAACTCAATCAGCGTTAGCCCCATCGAACGACGCATGTATGCGGGCTTCATTGAGGCGCTCTGACAAGCAAGCCAGACAGGCTCGACACCACCGTGTCGGGGCCTTCATCGGCGCTATAAACGCGGATATTGACACTACGCATCTGCGGATTCGCTGACTCGGAAATTTGTTCCCGCCAGCGAAAGCGTTTCCCGGCCTGGATTGATACCCCTTCGGCATTCCCCGGCGGTGGAAATGATTTGCTCGCACGCAATTCGGCAAGGCGGTTATCGGCTACCCAGTCGGCAAGGGTTCGATCACGCAGATCCCCCGCGGTACGTGCGCTGGCTCCCATGGCGCGAAAGGCCGAGGTCAGGGCAATGGCCAGAATGCTCAGCGCAATCAGGACTTCCAGCAGGGTAAACCCGCGGTTTCTCATCCCGGCTCTCCAGCTGTAGTGCCCGCCGCGCTCACGGTCAGGTTGCCCGGTATCTCCAGGAAAACCTCTCCATTTGCTTTGCCCAGCAAACGGGCCTCACCGTTTGCTGGGCCAACCCTCAACGCAAAATCCGGGGGCCGCGAGCCAAATTCCAGGCGTGCTGGATTGCGCTGCCCGAATACCGTCAGGCCTACCCAGGTTAATTCCGCCGGTAACAAGCGCTCAGTGAACAGCGGCGGATCGAACAAGGGTTGCCACTTGTCCTCAAGGTCGAGGACAGAGAAACGATAGCCGCCGGTAAAGAATTCCACGCGAATCGGTTGACCGCGCACTGAAGCCCGCTCGGCACAGGCTTCAAGTACCACCCGCAAGCGCTGCAGTTCACTCTCGTCACTGCGCTCCGAGAAGCTTCCAATCGTCAGCGTCAGGACCGTACTCATGACCCCGACGATGACCATTACCACCAGCACCTCGATCAGGGTAAAGCCTTGCTGGCGGAGCATTGGCCTACAGGTTGGAAGATTCAATGTCGGCATCGAAGCCTTGACCCCCGGGTTGCCCATCGGCGCCGTAGCTGACGACATCGACCTCTCCTTTGATCCCCGGTTGCAGATATTTGTAGGGGGTGCCCCAAGGGTCTGATGGCAGCTTTTCCAGATAGGATTTCCAGTTGCCTGGCAGCGGCGCGATCACCGGCCGTGTTACCAAAGCCTGAAGCCCTTGCTCGCCACTGGGGTAGCGACGGTTGTCGAGTTTGTATAGTTTCAAGGCCTGCATGATCGTGCTGATATCCTGGCGCGCCGCAACGACTCGCGCCTCATCTGGCCGGCTCATGACTTTAGGAACTACCAGCGAAGCCAGAATGCCCATGATGACAATGACGATTAACAGTTCGATCAGGGTAAAACCGCCAGGGCGGCGAGCGCGAGCAAACATAAGAGATCCTTATCTCATCAAGGTGTTGATTTCAATAATGGGTTGCATCACGGCCAGCACAATCAGCAAAACAAAGCCCCCCATCAGTAGTAACAGCAAGGGTTCCAGCAATGTGGTCAGGGCTGTCGTACGGTTTTCCAGCTCGGCTTGCTGAAGGTGGGCGGCGCGATCAAGCAGTTCGTCGATTCGTCCGGTGGCCTCGCCGTTGGCGATCATGTGGATCAGAAACGGGGGAAACGTGCCACTGGCACCTAGCGCACGCGACAGTGACTGACCTTCCCGCACCCGTTCGCCGGCAATGCCGACGGCATCGGCCAGCGGTAGCCGGCTGATGACCTGACGCCCTGCTTCGAGGGCCGCGAGCAAGGGTACTCCGCTGCCTGCCAGAATCGACAGCGTGCTGGCAAACCGCGTGGCATCGAGAATTCGCAGATGGTGTCCAAGCAACGGAGTGCGTAGCAACAGGGCATCCCAGCGCCGCTTCAAGGCGGTTTTACGCAATGCGCTGTGTCCTGCCAAGAATACGCCGGCTACCAGCAACGCGAAAAGCCAGCCCCAGTCGAGCAATAAGCGGCTGGAGAAAATCAGCGCGCGAGTTAGCAGAGGCAAGGCCTGTTTGCTATGTTGGAACACCGAGACGACCTGAGGAACCACAAAAGTCATCAGACCAACCACCACGGCCAATGCCACGCCGGCGACAATCACCGGATAAAGCAAGGCTTGAAGAGTTCGGGTTCGCAGCGCATAGCTGCGATCAAGGTAATCGGCGAGTTGCCCCATGACGCGGGCCAACTCGCCGGATTTTTCTCCGGCCGCCACCGATGCCCGATAAAGCGGGGTAAAGGCCTGCGGATAAAGATCAAGGGCGGTGCGCAGGCTGTATCCGGCGAGAATTTCGGAACGGACTCCGGCCAGCAATTGGCGCAGCGACTGGCTGCCGGCCTGATCGGTCAATGCCGCCAGGGCCTGTTCGACGGTGAGCCCCGAAGCAAGTAGCGTGGCCCACTGACGGGTCAGCAGGCTGAGATCTGCTTCGTTCAGTTTGCGCTGGCGCCGCCGGCGCTGGCCGGTGACCTCCTGACCAATGCCGGCGATGTCAATCGGGTACAAACCGCGCTCGCGTAAAAGCGAACTCGCCGCCCGCCGGGTATCTGCCTCAATGACCCCGTTGGTTTCCCGGGACGAGGTATCGAGGGCGCGATAGCGGAAGGCGGTCATCGCTGCTGGTCCCGCATGGCATGGTGGCTAAGCACGGCTTAGTCCCGGGTGACGCGCAACAGTTCTTCAACCGAGGTAACACCCTCGGCGAGCAGGCGTAGCCCGTCATCGCGCAGGCTGCGGGTGCCGTGTTCGCGGACATGGGAACGCAAAACTGCCTCATCGGCACCGCCGTGAATCAGGCGTTGCAATTCCTTGTCTGAATGGATCAGCTCATAGATGCCGCTACGTCCGGCATAGCCGGTAAAACCGCATTCAACGCAGCCGGCGGCCTGCCAGAGCTGTGCCGGGGTGGTCGGGCCGAGCAGTTCGCGGTCGGCGAAGGTGGTTTCCTGCGGGCGACTGCAGGCCGGACAAAGCTTGCGTAACAGGCGCTGGGCAAGCACTCCGCGCAAGGTCGAAGCCAGCAGAAAAGGTTCAATCCCCATATCCACCAGCCGGGTTACTGCCGCCGAGGCATCATTGGTGTGCAGGGTGGCCAGTACCAGGTGGCCGGTCAGGCTGGCCTGAACCGCTATCTGGGCGGTTTCCAGGTCGCGGATTTCACCAATCATGATGACGTCCGGGTCCTGTCGCAGAATGGCACGCAGCGCTTTGGCAAAGCCCAGTTCGATGCGCGGATTGACCTGAGTCTGGCTGATACCTGGGAGGTCGTACTCGACCGGATCCTCAACGGTCACGATATTGAGGCGCTTGGCATCCATCGTCTGCAATGCCGCATACAGCGTGGTGCTCTTTCCCGAGCCGGTCGGTCCGGTGACCAGAACGATGCCGTGGGTCTCGTTCAGCAGCGTGGCGAAGCGCTTGATGCTGTCGCCCTCCATGCCCAGCCCATTCAGGCTGAGTTGGCCGGTGCCTTTGTCGAGCAAGCGCAGTACGATGCGTTCGCCATGTGCTGTAGGCAATGTCGATACCCGCATATCAACCTGTCGTCCTGCCAGGCGAAGGGCGATGCGGCCATCCTGTGGCAGTCGCTTTTCGGCGATGTCGAGGCTGGCCATGATCTTGATTCGCGAAGCCATTGCCGCGTGCAGCGCGCGGTGTGGTTGAGCCACATTGACCAGAATTCCGTCGCGGCGGAAACGCACCACGGAATGGTGTTCGTAGGCTTCGATGTGGACATCACTGGCCTCCTGCCTTACCGCCTGGCTTAGCAGCGCATTGATCATGCGAATGATTGGTGCATCGTCGGCCGTTTCGAGCAGATCCTCGACGGTCGGTAGTTCCGACATCAACTGCGTGAGATCAAGTTCCTGGCCAACATCGGCGACCACCTCGGCCGCGTTGTCGTCGCTCCCGGCATACGATTCGGAAAGCCGTGCATCGAAGGTGGCACGTGGAACAAAATCCAGGCGCAAAGGGTTTCCGAGCATCCGCCGGACTTCCGCCAGCGAGCTAATGCTATCCGGGCCAACGTCCTCCGGGAGCAGCAGCGAGGTATATTCCGGCCCCTGATTTACCAGCAGAATGCCGTGCGCCTTGGCAAAGGAATAGGACAGCGTCGGCCGGTTCATGGCTCGGCGGTATCCCTGGACAGGGCAGGCGCCGGGCTACCGGGCGGAGGCAGTTGTGCCGGGCTGTTTCCTAAGAGTGCTTTTTGCCCATCGATCCCGCGTTGCTGACCGATGATGTATTGGTAACGCTCGGCCGAAATGCCCTCGATACTTGCCGCATCGCGCAGTATCACCGGACGCAGAAACACGATCAGGTTGGTTTTGCCGCGCCGCCGTGTGTCATAGCGAAACATCCGCCCGAGCAGTGGAATATCGCCGAGCAGAGGAACCTTTTGCTCTCCGGCATTGTAGGTGTCCTCTACCAGCCCGCCGAGCGCAATCATCGCGCCGTCATCGACCAGCACGGTCGATTCGATTGATCGCTTGCTGGTACTTGGTCCGTTGGAGGACAAGGTGGTCTTTTCAATGACCTGAGAAGCCTCCTGGTAAATTTGTAGTTTTACCGTACCACCCTCGGAAATCTGGGGCTTGATTCTCAAGGTGATACCGACGTCCTTGCGTTCGATGGTCTGGAACGGATTTCCGACCACGGCGCCACCGCCGGTGTTAGTGGTGTACTGACCGGTAACGAATGGCTCATTACGCCCGACCATGATCTTCGCTTCTTCGTTATCCAGCGTAACCAGGTTGGGGGTAGACAGAATATTGGCTTTACTACTGGTTTCCAGGAAGTGCGCAAGCATGTTGAGGCTGGCGATTTGTACGCCCCCGACTGACACCGTGCCGCCGCCGAGCAACAGGTTAAGTCCATTACCGGTCGGGAGCATCACACCCTTGCTTAGCGAGGACGCCAGACTCATGATGTTTGAACCGCCGGATTCCGAATTGAAGTTGGTTCCTACATAGTTGGAGCTTCGCGAGCCCTGCCATTGAATCCCAATCTCGGCGGCATTTTCGGTACTGATCTCGGTAATCAGCGCTTCGACATAAACCTGTGCCCGCCGCCGGTCGAGCTGGTCTACCACACGTCGCAGATTGTTGTAGATGGCCTCCGGCGCCGTGATGATCAGGGCGTTGCTCATCGCGTCGGCCTGAATCTGGCTGCCACCACCGCTACTGCCGCCACCACCACTGTTACTGCCGCTGCTGCTGAAGCTACCGCCGCCGGTGCTGCCGAAGGTGCTTGCCGGCGGTATCGCGTTGGCTGCGGGAAGACCTGTATTGCCAGTGCCTGGTGCGCTTGCCGGTCGAGCCGAAGTGAACCCGCTGTCGCCGGACATTGGGGTGCTGCCACCGTCTGCCGACATGATCGCCCGTAGCGTCTGGGCAACGCGAGTGGCTTCAGCATTTTTCAGATAGATCACATGGATGTTTCCGGTCACACCCGGCCGGTCAAAGGTGCCGATGAGTTGACGCACCGCCTTGATTTTCGACGGATCCTCCGAACGCACCAGTAAATTGTTGGTCTGTACATCACCAATAATCGTCATCCGCGGACGGCCATCACGAGGTTCGGCTGAGTTCCCCTCGTTCAACAGACGGTTGAGTGTTACTGCCAGATCCAGGGCCGACATATATTGGATCGGAATCACCTGAACATCGTGCTGAGGCACATCAATCGCCGCAATAATCTGGGCAATGCGGCCGATATTTTCAGCGTAGTCGGTAACCACCAGCGTGTTGCTTCCGGGGTAGGCGACTACCGTGTTGTTTGGAGAGACTAAAGGCCGAACCACCTGAACCATTTGCGCGGCGGATTCATGCTGCATAGTAAATACTTCGGTAACCAGGCGATCACCCTGCTTACGGTTGCCCCCTTTTTTGACCGGTACAGCATGGGTTTTTGCCTCGGCCTCAGGAACGATTTTGGTAACCCATTCGCTTTCAATTGCCGCGAATCCTTGCATTCGCAATGCCGACAGTAGGATCAGATAAGTCATTTCGGGAGCTACTGGAGTTGAGCTCAGGATGTTAACGGTACCGGTCACGCGGGGATCGACGATGAAGTTACGTCCGGAAATCTTGGATATGGCCTGAATAACCGCCACCACCTCGGCATTGGCAAAATTTAGCGTTACATATTTGCCCTGTTCTGTGACTTGCGCCTCCGCACGGCCCATGGCCGTGAGCACGACAAAAAGCGCGAAGAGCAGCGAATACAAGGGATCACGGAAAACTTTCATGGATATTTTTGCACCGTTTGGTTGGTGATCATGTGGTTGGAGTGAGGGCCCGGAATCGCTATCACAAGGAGGGCTTGCCCCCCTCCGGTACAAAGGGGGATAACTTCAAGGTGCTATGAATGCCACCTGAGGAAAGCATCACATAGTCAATCGCCACGCTCTCGAGCATGACACCGTTGCTCACTTGCTCGCCTTCAAAGTAAACCTGCTGCGGTCCGCCGTCGTTGGCGATCAGCGCCCAGCCGGCTTGGCCACCGGTTCCGGTCACTGCTGCTACCAAAACCAGGCGATCAATGCCCAGAGCAACTTCAGCCGCTGCGGCCTCTCCCATCAGATGTCGACTGGCGATCACAGTCGCAGCCAGGTTTGGATCTGCGGTGAGTTCAGCCCGCGCTATGGCAATACCCGGTGCCGAGTAACGTCGGGCGTGCTCGGAAATTTCCCAGGCGCCCACGCCAATCGCGAGACACCACGCCAAAGCCTGTACCAGACGGTGGTGAAGGACGAAGGCGCTAGGACGTCGATTCGGGATGGACGGCATTCAGCCTCTGCGCCTGGCGCCAGGAAAAAATAGGGAGGTGTTCCAGAAAGAAAACATGGGTTCGATTATTCCTTTAATTCGCGTCTTAAAGCATCTGTGACACATAATCCCGATTTTCTTCTTGATTGGCATCTGTCGTCTACCCCCAACACTTTCTCCGGGGAAGTTCTTGTCTTAGGATGATGGTGATGATGAAACGGTACCCGAATTCTTTTTTGCAATTGGTGACCTTCAGCTACATCGTCGTGGTGATTCCTTTCCTGCTCGTCAGCGTTTACATCTTCGTTACGCTCGAGACTCTGGATCGCCACAACCATGTGGTGATCACCGAAGTATCCGAGACCTCAAGGCTCTCTAGCGAAATCACCGAGGATCTGATTCATCTGGAACGTAGTCTGCGGTGCTATGAAATACTGAAAAATGTCAATTTGCAAAGCAATGTCCGAGGCTTTTTCCGGCCTGTCTGTAATTCCTGAACAAATGGCCAAGGAGTTGGAAGAATTGCAGAAAAACTCGAAGCCATTGTAACCATCGACCGGGATCTTCACCCGGGGATCAAGGAGCGCTGAATGAGCCGGCCACGCATACTGGTAGTCGATGATGATGCAGACATACTGCATCTGATCGGGGTGCGTTTGCGTGCTATGGATTATGAAGTCATTGAAGCTGAATCAGGTGAGGAAGCCATCGTCCAGTTTCGGGCGCAGCACCCGCGTCTGGTCATTACCGATTTGCGTATGGGAGGAATGGATGGCCTTGCCTTGTTTGCCTTGCTACAGGCAGAGGCGCCAACGATACCGGTAATTATTCTTACCGCCCATGGCTCGATACCTGAGGCAGTATCGGCATCCCAGCGTGGCGTATTCAGTTTTTTGACCAAGCCCTTTGATGGACAGGAATTGCTACGTCGGGTTCATGATGCGTTGCAGATCTCGCCGCCAATTGACCCCAAGCACGAGTCTGGCTGCTGGCGCCGGGATGTTGTTTCGGCAAGTTTGCGCATGGATGAAGTCTTGCGGCAGGCCTTGCGTATTAGTGAGGAAGATCGAAGCGCACTGCTGATTGGACCCAATGGTTGCGGCAAGCAGAATCTGGTTCAGGCTATTCATCAGGCGCGAATGCGCGCAAGTGGGCCGTTGGTGACTTTGGCATGTGCCGACTATCCGGCTGGAGATCTCGAAGACTGTCTGCTGTTAAATTCCGAGCAAAGCATTTTTATCAGAGCCAGCACCGGTGTCCTGCATATTCGTGATGTCGGCGCACTTTCGGCGCTCGCTCAATCGCGACTATTTGCCGTTCTTTTTGATCAGGCTCGCGCCCGTGATCCACTTCATCGCTTGATGGTTCGAGGAGTTGAGGTGCCGGATGTCCAAATTATCGCTTCGACACCGCGCCCGCTTGATACCGCTGTGGCTGAAGGGCAATTCCGTAGCGATCTGTTCTATCTATTAGGTGGCGCGACGGTACGGATTCCACCGCTATCCGAAAGAATCGAGGATATTCCGGCATTGGCCACCTATTTTCTTTCGCAGATTTCACCGGACAATCGCATCACTCTCACGCCAGACGCGATCTTCGCTTTACAGAAGGCGCGCTGGACTGGAAATATCAGACAGCTGAGGAGTGTTCTGGAACAAGCAGCCTCATTGACCCTTACCCGATCAATTCCAACCGCCTTGGTGAGTCGGGTTATTCGTGAATCTGGTGAACAGAACCTGCCGGCGTTTGATGACGCGCGGCGAGGATTTGAACGCGACTATCTCGTACAACTATTGCATACCACGGGCGGCAATGTATCGCATGCGGCACGAGTCGCTCAGCGCAACAGGAGCGAGTTTTATAAACTTCTGGCGCGACATGGCCTCGATCCAGCGAGTTTCAAACAGAAATTTTCGTAGGCCCCTGTTTGGAGCGATGCCGCACTGCTGTTATTTGCCTTTACGCCACCTCTGCCAATTGGCCCCTTCTACTCCGCCGCGTATACACGACCGAATGGCGAAAAAAGCCCGGCCAGAAGAATCTTCTGGGCACGGTCGGTACTGCATTTGCGAGTCGACGGGATGTTTATCGGTTGGCTTTCGCTAATTTTCTGCCTGATGGCAGGACCCCACGACGGGCGGCAATGCAACGAGGTGCGGCCGCACAAGAAGGAAACAGTGGATGACTGCAGTGGCCGAACAGCCGACGAGGTCTATTTTCAGCGAATGGCGGCTTGAGGATCGGTAAGCTGCCTAATCGCTTGAAAATGTCATCAGTCGCTTTGGGGCACAATCCAGAAATAGCTGGAGGTGGCAAGCGGTCATTCGAGCCGAATTCAGATGCTACGACCGCTGACCTGCGTATTGCCGCCGTTGGTGGCGCAGCACCCCACTGACCGCAGTGGCCGAATTCCTGTTCTCGGCCAATGCCGTCATTGGCGCTGCTTCTGATGAGTGCTTGGTGTCGTGAACGTTGCCACCGTTGAGGCGATATGCTTCACGCCCCATGAAGGACATCTTTATCCGGGGCGAGCATTGTATGTCGTTGCGCATCCCCTTCGCATTTTTGCCCACGTTGAACCGGTGATAGATATAGTATTGACTGCCTCTTCAGCATTTGAAAGAACCCGATGGCCTATCCTCCAGAATTCCTCAAAATCGTAGACGAGTTCATTCATCTGGCTAACCGCATAGCAGAGGATGGAAAAGCTGGAGAGGCAAGCGCAGCGATTTTGTTCGCCGCGGGTCGGTATAACGCATTCAATTTCATCTCGAATGGCGGTACAGATCAAGATCAGCCGGCGGCCGTGTAGACGCTGACCGAAAACTGACCCACTAGAGGCGAATGTGCTGATGCAAAACTGACCCAGGTGTTCCACTGAACTTGCTCAATATTTGGGCAGGAGAAAAAGGGTGATCACCATGGAAATGATAGGCAAGATTCGAC
>JAUYQT010000070.1 GCA_030697085.1 Azonexus sp.
CACCGCTGGCGATCGGCATCATGAAAGAACAACTACGCATTCTGGCCGGCGCCCACGCCCTTTCGCCAGAAGATTTTGAACGCATCCAGGGTCTGCGACGTGTCGTTTACAATAGCCGTGACTATGCCGAAGGGATTAATGCTTTCAAGGAAAAACGCGCCCCGATCTATCGTGACGAATAAACCCAAGCCGGCCGAGCCGGAAAGGTAAAGGGCTTCAACCGTGGTTTCCAGAATAGAAAGCAGCCTCGACAGATGAGGTAAAAAGGGCCGAAAAAAAGCCCCGTGCTTATCGAAAATCTCGAACGCTCAAGCAGAAATATTCGATGAATTGGAACAATTAGCCGGTCTAGACTAAAGGCTCTCAATCACTCAACAGGAGCTTTGATATGCAAATCGTCATCCAGGCCAGGGGTTTTGAACTTAGCGGCGGCTTGCGCCAGCACATTGAACGGCGTTTGCGCTTTGCCCTCGATTGGGCCCAGCACCATGTCCGCAACGTCTCCGTCCGCCTCTCCGACCTTAACGGCCCGCGTGGCGGCAAGGACAAGCGCTGCCATATTCAGATCACGGCGACCGGCGGCTCCAATCTCGTGATCGAAGACACCCGGACAGACCTTTATGCTGCCATTGATCAGGCTACCGACCGGGCCGGTCGCACGCTGGCCCGCCGGGTCGAGCGCCAGCGCAAACACCCGCATGACAGCCTGCGCAACCAGCAAGAGAGCGCTGATCTCAGCCCGAGCGAAGCAAGCCCGGTCAGTGAAAAATAGCGCCATGTAGCGCAGAGTGGGCGGGAAAAAAGCCGTAGTGCCGATTTGCCCGCCTCACCCTCGCGCCCCTGCTGATTTGATCAGCGTAAAATCTGCGCCATGAAATCTCTATTGATGCTTATTGCCGCCCTCACCCTCGCCGGCTGCGCGCTCTGGCCAGGCTGGCATTGGGAAAAACCCGGCGGCGACTACGGCAACGACGAAAGATATTGCAAGCTGCAAGCCTATTCCGGCGCCGACGGCATGGTCACCCAGGCTAACGTCAGGGTCATGCATCGCTGCCTGGAAGGAAGAGGCTGGCGAAAGGTCGCCAATTGAGCGCCGACCAACCAACCTCCGCCGGCAACGAAAAACCGGTGCGCTGCAACCAGTGCGCCCACCACTACATCACCCACGACCCACGCTTCCCCTACGGCTGCCGCGCTCTCGGCTTCAAAAGCCAGCAGCAGCCAATCCGTGTGGTGATGGAAGCATCGGCACAGCAATGCCATTATTTTCAGCGCAAGGGCTAGCAGTCTGTCGCAGGGTGGGTGAGGCTGTTTCGGGTGGCGCCATCCGAGTCAAAGGCAAGGGCGGCAAGTGAGACTCCAATATCACTTGCCCGCTTCAAATACGCCAAGTGGCTGCCCGCACAAAATCGACGTGTACCTTGCCGAATGAAAGCTCAACTTACGGATTACGCCGAACCAGCAAGACGCCACCTTCCTTGCGGAGAATTTCGACATCAGCCGCTGGCGGCAACCGGTCGCTGCGCGTAACCGCCAGTTCACCCGGTTTTGGATCGCGCAGTTCAGTTTCCGCCTGCAGATAGACACTGAAGCTTGGCCAGCGCGATTGCCACTGGACGACCGGTTCGTTCATGCTGCGGGCCACTTCTGCGGTCCGCTTGATCGGGCCTTGGGCCAATTCGCCGAGTAGCGGTGCCAGCCAAAACGACATCACCAGATTAGCGAGTAATGCGCCGACGGCAACACGTTGCCAGACCGGCGCGCGCCAGGCCAACAGTACGGCTGTCGTGACGCCGATGGCGAGCAAAACCGGCCAGACGCCCCCCAGTGGTTGCACTTCACCCAGACGGGCGACTTGGGCGGCGTAGAACGCATCACGAATGGGAAAACTTTGCAGCAATAAAGGCACCGCGGCATAAAGGCCAAGCAAGATCAACACGGGCACACCGGCCAGCGGGCTGCGAATGGCGCTGTGACGGCAGGCGATCAGGATAAATAGCGGCGTGCAGCCGTAGAGCGCGTAATGCGGCAGCTTGGTGCCGGAGAGCGAGAAGAAAATGATGACAAAACCGCTCCACAGCCAGAGAAAGCGCTTCAGCGGGTTTTGCCAGTCGCCGCGAATGCCGGCCAGCGCCTTGCCGAGCCAGGGCAACCAGGGCAGCAGCATCAGCGGCACGATCAACAGGTAGTAGAAAACGCTGCCGCCGTGGCCTTCGAGGGTGCCGGAAAAGCGCTGAACGTTGTGCTTGAGGAAGAAGCCGTCAATGAAAGCCTGACCATGAATGGCGTAGGCGGCGACATACCAGGGCAGCGCCGTGCCGATGAGCAAAAGCCAGCTCAGCGGGTCTTTCAGCGCCTTGCCGAGCGGTGCCCAGCGACGGGAGGTCAGGCACCAGAGCAACACGGTAGCGCCGGGAACGAGAAGGGCAATTGGCCCCTTGGTGAGGAAACCGAGGCCGATCCAGAGAAATGCCCGGCGACTCGCCCAGGGTTTGCCGTGCACGATATGGCGCCAGATGTCGGTCAGGGCCAGGGTCAGCAAGAGGTTGAGCAGCGCATCGGCGGTGGCTGCCCGGCCAATGAGTTGTACGCCGAGGCAGGTCACGGCAACGATTCCGGCCAACTTGCCGGCGTCGTCATCGAAAAATTCGCGGGCGAAGCGGCTGACGGCGTAGCACCAGAATACCGCGGCCAGTGCTGAGGGCAGGCGGAAAGCCCAGTCGACCACACCGAACAGGCTGACCGAGATGGCCTGCAACCAGTAGATCAGGATGGGCTTGTCGAAACGCGGATTGCCGTTCAGCCAGGTCGACAGGTAGTCGCCCTTGACCAGCATTTCGCGAGTCGCTTCCGAAAAGGCGCCTTCATCGACATCAAACAGCGGTGTACCACCGAGGTTGGGCAGCAGTAAAAGCAAAGGCAGCAGCAGTGGCAGCAGCCGGGCCAGATGTTGGTTCATTATTGCTTGATGCTTTCCGGATGTTGCTGGCCCTGGTGCCAACTGGATTCGAGCGAGTTCCCCTTGCGGTAACGACGGACGTAGGAGCCGCCATTGCCGCCGCCGCCGAGATATACGCGCGATAAGTTTTCGGCCAGTACGCCGGTCAAAATACACTGCAGACCGCCGAGCAAAACGAAGAAGCCAAGCATCAGCAGTGGCCGTGAACCAATGCTTTCCCCAAGCAATTTGAGAATGGCCATATAACCGAGAATACCGGAACCGGCGGCGATCAGCGCCAGGCCGGCGCCGCCAAAAAAGTGACCCGGACGGTCGCGAAAGCGCAGGAAAAAGTACACCGAGAGCAGATCCAGAATGACGCGAAAAGTCCGCGAAATGCCGTATTTGGATTCACCAAGCGTGCGCGGATGGTGCGACACCGGCTCTTCGTCGATCCGCCGCGGCGAGGTAACGGTGGCCAGCCAGGCGGGAATGAAGCGATGCATTTCGCCGTAGAGGCGTACGCTTTTGATCACTTCGCCACGAAATGCCTTCAGGCTGCAGCCGTAATCATGCAGGCGCAAACCGGTAACGCGGCCGATCAGCCGATTGGCGATACGTGATGGAATCTTGCGTAACCACAAACCATCCTGACGGTTTTTCCGCCAGCCGGCGACCAAATCGAGGTCTTCATTAAGCAGGCGGGCAACCATCCGGGGAATATCGACCGGATCGTTCTGCAAATCGCCGTCCAGCGTCACGATCACGTCGCCCTCTGCGGCGTCGATACCGGCCTGCATCGCCGCTGTTTGCTTGAAGTTACGCGCCAGCTCAACGCAGCGGATATGGCTGCCCCGTTCGACAATCGCCTTGTGGATTGCTTTCAGCGTGTCGTCCCGGCTGCCGTCGTCGACAAAAATCAGTTCCCAGGGCCACGGATAGTCAGCCAGACATTCATGGACCCGCTCAACCATCGGTGCGACGCACAGTTCCTCGTTGTAGAGGGGGATGACGATGGAAAGCCGGTGTTCAGGCAGACTGGGCAAGGCGGGAATGGCGGTCATCAGGTTTTCTCCGATTGCCCGGCGGCCGCGATGGGCAATCTCTCGGGCAGGGCAATCCAGGCAAGCATGCCGCTGGCTGCGGCAAACATTAAAGTAAAACAGTGCAGCGCAAAGGCCGGGACCAGCGTTGCCGTCCAGTCACCGAGGTGACCGATCAGGCCGAAGGCGACACCGGCTTCGTAAGTACCAAACCCGCCAACGCCCTGTACCGGCAGCAACGCTGAAAGCTCGCCGCCAAGGGCACCGAGCGAGGCAACGGGCAGGTCGGAGCCGGTGAGCGCCGCGAGCAGAATGGACAAACCGAACAGTTTGGCCGTCCAGTTGCTGATGCTCCAGGCCCAGCTGGCGAGCGGTGCATCAAGTGCATCGGTCATCGCGTCGAACCATTTTTGCAGGCCAGGCGCCCGTTGCGGCGCGCGCAGGCGGCTGGCGGTAAAGCGAAACAAGGCAATCGCCAAAATCAGGCCGATTATTGCGGTCGACCGCAGCCAAAGGGCAATTTCCGGCCACAACAGCAGTGCCAGCATGGCGAGTACCAATGCATCCTGAACCCGTAGCCAGATTAGCGTGGCGATCGCCCGGGCACCGGGAATGCCAACCCGGCGCAGCAGGAAAGGCAGCATCAGTTCGCCGCCGCGAAAGGGCACGATATTGACGCTGAAATTATGCAGCAGGCTGATGCGCAGATATTGCGTAAAGGGAATCGCCGCACTGCGCCTGAATTCGCCGGCAATACGCCGAGCCCGGCAGTAATAGGAGATAGCCTGCGACAACAGCGCCGTGAGGGCGACCCCGGCGGGAATCGCAAACAGGCGGGCGAATGCTTCCTGAAATCGGCCGTCACTGAGCATCCAGAACAGCAACAGACCGGCGATGATCAGGGAAATCAGCAGACCGGCTTTTTTCATTGCCCGGTGCTTTTGGCGAACAGCCAGCGTAACGCCGACAGCGTACCCAGTGCCGCGATGGCGTATTTGAAGAAAATGGCCTGGTTGTAGCCGATATCGACAAAAAATAGCGATAGCGAGGCGATCAGCACTATCAGCGCCAGCAGTTGTTCTGCCCGCCGCTGACGCGTCCAGGCCCAACGCTGCGCCAGCATGACGCCGAAGGCTCCGGCCAGCCAGCCGCCCGCCGCGCCGGCCAGTACGTCGGTCGGCCAGTGAGCGCCGACAGCGATGCGCGACAGGCCGACCAGCATTGCCCCCAACAGCGCCAGCCAGGCGATGCTGCGCGGCGCCTTTCCTGCCAGCAGGATGACAGCCGCGAAACCGAAGGCCGAAAGGGTGTGACCGGATGGAAAGGAGTGGTTAAGCAGGCGATCACCGATGATATGCAACTGCTCAAGCGGCAGCACGCCGGCCGGCCGTGGCGAAACGATCAGACTTTTGAGGCCGCGCGCATAAAGTGTGGCGAACGGCAAGGCGCAGAATGCGGCCATTAGCCAGTCGGGACGCTGGCGCCAGGCCAGCGCCAGACAAGCGAAAAGCATGGCGCCATTGCCGAGCAGGGTGATCCCCGCCCACAACGAATCAGGCAGCAGGGTGGTCCAGGACTGAATGCTTTGCATCATCCAGGCGCGGTCGAGCATGAACAGGAGGCCCAGCACCGGCGCCGTGAGTACCAGCGGCAATAAAGCCATCAGCCAGAAATCCCGGCGGGGCAGCTCACTGAATTCGGTGGAGGCCGCCTGGACCGGGGCTGTAAATAGCATGAAATATCGGGGTGAACCGAGTGGCGACAAGGCCGAAATACTAGCATTCGGGCCCACGATCGACAAGCGCCAGCCCTTGTCCCGGGCATTCCAAAAGGCTGATCGACTTGATATTTTCTGCGCTGACGCAGGCGACAGTTTTCTCATCGAGCGCCAAAATCAGGGCAATTTTGGCGTTGACCGCAGCGGCCCTTTCTCCTTTGAGAAAAAACTCAGGAAAGCCTGTGCAATGCCAAACCGGCCAGCCGCGTGTTATACCTGCGCCTCATTTGAACCTAGATTCCTCCGCCCATGGCCTGATTAATCCGATGACCCAAAATAGCGAAAAAATCCGTTTTTTCCGGCGACACATTCCCCGCTTCGACTGCACACCGGGATGCCACGACTGTTGCGGCCCGGTGACCGCATCAAGCGAAGAAATGGCCCGCCTGCCGATCAAAAGCGAGCGCGAACATGCCATAGCGCTGGCTGAATTGAGCTGCCCCCATCTCGGCGAAAATGGCTGTCAGGCGTATGCAGAACGACCGCTCATCTGCCGCCTGTTTGGCACGACAACGCAACTCCCCTGCCCCAACGGCAAGCGCCCGGAAGTGTTGATTGAGGCGCGTATCGAACGGCAGATTTTCGCGTATTTCGCCACAACGCGGCAGGTGCTGGTGTGAGCCTTTTAGCCTGAAGATCCCCGTCAGAACGCTCAACACGCAAAGGCGGCAGAGACAACGCAACGCAACGCAACGCAACGAAGATTAAAATCGAATCAGCCGCTGGTGAGCCGACAATGATCCGTTTTTTTCTGCGCCTTGCGTTGAAAGTCCGCTGTCTTCAACTGCGCTTTCCGGCGCTGAACGAATATCTCGCCAGCTAATCGGGTCCAATCTGTTTACCTCAAGCAAATCGGCGACTATCTGCCGCTTGAATTAAGGGCTTTTTTCCCGGTTGACCGCAGGACTTCAAAAAGGAGGGTAAGCGTGAGCCTGGATTTACTCGCGACGGCTGGCGGCACCAGCCACTGGCGTGAACAATTAGCGCCGGGCGCCGTCGTGCTGCGCGGCTTTGCAACAGCGAGCGCCACCGCCGTGCTGGCGGAAATTCGAGAAATTATCGCCCGGGCACCATTTCGCCACATGCAAACGCCCGGCGGCTTTCGCATGTCGGTAGCGATGAGCAATTGCGGTGATTTTGGCTGGGTCAGTGATACCAGCGGCTATCGTTACGGCGCAGTTGACCCGGCCAGCGGCCTTCCTTGGCCGGCCCTCCCCACTCTTTTTCTGCAACTCGCCACTGATGCCGCGGCCGAGGCTGGCTTTGCCCATTTCACACCGGACGCCTGCCTGATCAACCGCTACCAACCCGGCGCCAAAATGGCGCTGCATCAAGACAAGGACGAAGCTGATCTGAGTCAGCCCATCGTCTCGCTATCGCTCGGCCTGCCCGCCATTTTTCAATTTGGCGGTCTGCGCCGGGCCGAACGCGCCAGCCGCATCACGCTAACGCACGGCGATGTCGTCGTCTGGGGCGGGCCTGATCGCCTGCGTTACCACGGCGTGCTGGCACTTGCTGACGGGACGCACCCGCTGCTCGGGGCCTGCCGACTGAACCTGACTTTTCGCCAGGCCCGCTGAGAGCAGCCATTCATTGTCACATTGCCCAGCCCCGCTTTTCGGGCACCCGAGATGCTCGCCTTGCATCACCGCGACCCAACGCCCCGGCTGATCGACGAGCCATTCCAGGCTTACTCGGCGGCTTCCGCCACCCGTCTTGCACGTACCGCAGCAGCGAGTTGTTCCAGCACTTTCAGGCTGTCCTCCCAATTTATGCAGGCATCGGTGATGCTCTGGCCATAGGTTAGCGCTTGATCGGGCGAGAGATCCTGCCGACCTTCTACCAGATGCGATTCGACCATCACGCCGACGATGCGCTCTTCGCCAGCGGCCAGTTGCGCTGCGACACTGTCGCTGACTTCCATCTGCAACTTGTATTGTTTGCGGCTGTTGCCGTGTGAGAAATCGACCATCAAACGCGCCGCCAGGCCGGCTTTGGCAATTTCGCTACAGGCGGCTTCGACGCTGGCCGGGTCGAAATTCGGCGCCTTGCCGCCGCGCAGGATGACGTGGCAATCCTCGTTACCGAGGGTTGAAACGATGGCGGCGTGACCGGTTTTGGTCACCGAAAGGAAATGGTGCGGCGAATTGGCCGAACGAATGGCGTCGACCGCAATCCGCATATTGCCGTCGGTGCCGTTCTTGAAACCGACCGGGCAGGAAAGGCCGGAAGCAAGTTCACGGTGCACTTGCGATTCGGTGGTGCGCGCCCCGATGGCGCCCCAGGCAATCAGGTCAGCCGTGTATTGCGGTGTGATGGTGTCGAGAAATTCAGTGGCACAAGGCAGATCCAGCTCGTTGATTTTTAGCAGGATTTTTCGCGCCAGGAGAACACCTTCGTTGATGCGGAATGTGTTGTCGAGGCGCGGATCGTTGATCAAGCCTTTCCAGCCCACCGTTGTGCGTGGTTTTTCGAAATACACGCGCATCAGGATGACGAGGTCGTCCTGGTATTTCTCGGCCTCCTTGGCCAATTTTTTGGCGTACTCCATCGCCGCGTCGTAATCGTGAATGGAGCAGGGGCCGATCACCACCAGCAGGCGATCGTCGGCGCCATGCAGAATGCGGTGAATGGCCTGACGCGCGGCGAAGGCTGTCTCGGCGGCACGGCTGGACACGGGGTATTCGCGGAAGATATGGGCCGGCGGCACCAGTTCC
>JAUYQT010000362.1 GCA_030697085.1 Azonexus sp.
ACATCCTGACCCACCTCCCGGCGATAGTTCCACCATCACTATCGCCGGGAGTTTTTCATGGATCGTCGCCTGTTTCTCCAATCCTTCAGTGCGCTGGCCAGTTGTGGCGTTTTACCGGCGCAAGCCGCCACGCTCAGCAGCCCAACTGTCGCCCCAGAAGCACACGCAAACTTTACCCTCCCCAGTAACGATGCGGCATTACGCGTCGGCGTGGTCGCCGTTGGTGGGGCGGGCAATGCCTTGCTCGCCCGTTACCGGGATCAATTACCAGGGCAGCCACGCGCCATTGCGCTGAATACCGATGCTTTTGGACTGGTTCGCAGTGGCGCGGATGTCACGATTCAAGTCGGCGAAGGTTTTACCCAAGTTCGCGACCCCCATACCGTCCGCTTTTTGAGTCAGCGGGTGCGTCCGCAATTGGCGGAAGCGCTCAGTGAGCTTGAACTAGTTTTCATCATCGGCGCAATGGGCGGCGCAGCAGGCAGCGGCATTGCCCCGATGGTTGCCGAAACCTCGCGTGAACAAGGACTATTGACAGTCGCCGGGGCAATGCTGCCCTTCGCGCTCGAAGGCCCACGCCGCCGCCAAATTGCCGAGGCCGCATTCAAGGCATTGGCCCGCCGCACAGATATTTGCGTGGCGCTGGACAACCAGTGCTTTGCCGATTGCGCCGGTGAGGAAACGCTCAGCGCCACACTGGCTCTTGCCCCGGCGGCCTTTCTGCCGCTTTATCAGAGCATTTGGGGGGCACTTGGCAGCGAACCCAGAATTGCGCTTGACCCCGCTGATCTTCGCCATCTCTTTTCCGGTGGCGCCGGTAAAGTGAGCATGGGTTTTAGCAGTACTGGTGATCAAGCATTTGATGAGCTCCTGCCGCGCGCATTGGCGCATCCGCTATTTGGCGAAACCACGCTGGCCAACGCCACGGCCTTGTTGCTCTGCATTCAGGCGCCGCCCAGTGCGCTAAAAATGACACAAGTGAGAAAATGGGTCTGCGCGCTGGAAGCCAAGGCAAGCAAAGCAACCGTTTTTTGGAATGTTACGGTCAACCCGGAAAATGGCTCAAAAACCGCGTTGACCGTACTGGCTCGCGCCGACAGCTAATCTCATGCGCTACATCCGTTGCGAGCGTAACCGGTAACTCCCCGGCGTTCTTGCCTATGTCCGAAGAGTATGCAAGGGCGATCGCAACGGATTGTCTGCGAAGAGTTGCTTCCATAATCGCGGCGTCAGTTCCGCTACACGACTGGCTGGATGCTGTCCAACAC
>JAUYQT010000073.1 GCA_030697085.1 Azonexus sp.
CCCCGGAGTGCGTTGAGATAGAGTACGAAAACGCGCTCGGCGGCGGTTTTCATGTTCAGGGCGCCATTGGACAACATGGATTGCATGACCAGCCCCTGAACCGAGCCGATGAACAACATCCCTGCCGCGCCTTTGTCGATCTCGGGATCGATCTGGCCAGTCGTCTCAGCGTCATTGAGCAAGCGCGTCAGCAATTGGCGATAACGCTCCAGAATGCTTCGCACGCTGATCTTCATGGGGGTGTCGTCGGGCTGTTGCAGTTCACTGAAAATCAGGCGTGGCACGCCGGGGTACTGCATGACGAAGCCGATATGCGCCATGAACACCGCCTGCAAACCGGCAAGCGGGGTCGCGGCATTTTGCGCAGCGGCTTCCAGCGAATCCAGCAGATTGCTTTCCACCCAATCGATAACGGCAAGCCAGATCGCATCCTTGGTCGGGAAGTGCCGGAAGACGGCGCCCTGGGTCAGGGATACGGCCTTGGCGATATCGCCGGTTGTGATCAGGGCCGGGCTGCGCTCGGCGGCTAGCTGGAGAACAGCCCCAATAATTTCAGCCTGACGAGTTTCGGTTGAAAGACGAACCCGGGTTTGTTGCCTCATGTTGTTTCACTTGGTAAGTAATTAATTACTTACAATTCTACCTCGGTTAGAGGGAAAAAGTCACTTGCGCTGAGGTTTGCTCACAGCGGCCGTCATTTTCGTACACCGCTAAAACAGCTTTTCTCGCCGCTTGTTGTCGGCTGCGGCTCGGTGGCTGAGGTGGTACTGCAAGGAGCATCGTTGTAAATGCCTGAGCGTGAGCGCTTGCGGTGTTTTGTCGTCGGGCGAAGAATCAACCCCTTAATCGGTACTGCAAAATATCATTTTTAAGCCAAAGATGCGAATAAGTGGTTTCAATTTGGATTTTTGTCGAATGCTCGAATATAATTTTAGAATTCGGCAAGAGAATATTAAAGTGAAAAAAAATGAAGGATTTACGACTCGACAGGTTGCACAACGGCTCGGGGTTTCCCTGGGGACGGTTCAGAATATGGTCGATCGGGGTGAATTGAAGGCCTGGAAAACTGCTGGCGGGCATCGGCGAATTGCGGAAAAAGAGATTGAATCGGCCTTGAATCAGCGCAGCAAATATAACAATTTATCTGGCAATGTCAGCGCTGATCTTGATATTTTGATCGCCGAAGACGACAAAATTATGCAGTTGCTTTACCGGACAAGCATTGAACGCTGGGGTTTTCCCATAAAGCTGCGCATTGTCAGCAATGGCTTTGAGGGCTTGGTTGAGGTCGGTCGGCATTGTCCGGATGTGCTTATTTCTGACTTGATGATGCCGGGCATGGATGGTTTTGAAATGATTCGGCGTCTGCACGATATGCCGGATCTTGAAAATACCGACATTCTTGTGATCAGTTCAGTTGAGCCAGCTGCGCGGCAAGAGCAAGGGCTGCCTGATGACATTACTTATTTTTCAAAGCCCATCCCGTTTCCTGAAATCAAGGGCTTCATTCTGGCGCGTCTGGCCGCCCGCCGACGCGAGATTAAAGCGTTGGTTAAACCTTGAACCTTGATTCCTCAGTTGACCGCTGATCCCTTCCCGGTAAGTCTTGTGAATACGAGCTTTTCCCCCTTCGATGCGATTCCCCATCGGGTGATAACGCTACGCATCCGCTCGCGCGTCTGGTCGTGTCGGGCGTCCTGCTTTGTCGCGCCTCCTTGCAGGCATGAGCCTGCCGCGCCCGCAAGGGATACCGATCCCTGCCGCGCAGGGACCCTATCGTTGCTTCGCGCAGGCCATCCCGCCCAAACGCACCCAACGGATACGTCCAACTGAGAAATCAAGGTTAAAGACTCGTGTCTTCAACCCGGTTTCCCGGTTAAATGGGGCTGAACTGTTTTCGGGCGTTGTATTTGCGAACCAGTCTGGTGCGCGACAACCATTTCAGGATCAGTCGCTCGTCTGCCCGGCTACAGGAGAGCTGGTGTTTTCACTTTGCTGCAAAGTGCTGGCAAACAGGCGCTTTTCTGGCGCACTGAGTTGCTTGGCTTTGTGTTCGGCTTTTGAGGCGGCTGAACGATCCCGGTGTGTTTCAAAACCCAGTAGTCTGGCCGGGGGGTGCGAGCGTGTGTAGCGTGCCCCGCTGCCATTTTGGTGCGCTGCGTAACGTGCCTCAAGATCGACGGTGATGCCGGTATAAATGCTGCCATCGACACATTCGATCAGATAGAGATACCAGGTTTTTGCTGCTTTCATCCGCAATTAACCTAAGCCGGACGAGCCGGAAAAACAAAGGACTTCAACGCAGGCGCAGAGGCGCAGAGAAAAATCGGTTCGCTCTGCCTTTTTGCATTGAAAACGCCTGTCCTCAGCCGAGGTTTTCAGGATTAACTGAGGTTTGCGGTTCAAAGCTGATTGAGCGAAGGGAACGGGTAATTTGCTCGGCCGGGTGGAGAGGGGCCGGTAATGTTTTTGATT
>JAUYQT010000124.1 GCA_030697085.1 Azonexus sp.
CAGGCGGGCGTACTCGCGCAGATAATCGCCCAGCGCGTCGCGCCCCCACTTGCTCAGGCCGCTCTCCGCCTCCGGCGCCAGGCGCTCGACGGCAAGCTGATAGGCGGGGTTAAAGCCTTCCGCAGCACTGGTCAACGTGCCCAGCAACTCGGTTTTTAGTCGGTTATAAAGCTTTAGTTCCATCGTGCATCCATCAAATCGTCTGAGCTACGGGCCTTGTGAATCGGCTGTCTAATCGCTGTTTTCAAATCCACTCAGCGCCACGATCAAAATCATGCGCATTGATGATGCTGCACGGCAAACCCGGCAAGGCCGCCTCAACGCTTACCAGATTCGCCCAGTAATTCACCGCCAGCCGGCGCAAGCGCGGCGTCGTTTTGCCGTCTTCGTCGCGGTCGACATAACGTGCCGCAATCGCCTGCAAGGCAGCGCTGTCATCCTCCGGTTCCACAATGTCGCGCAACACTACCAGCGTGCCGCACTCGGTTTCCAGGCATTCATAACGCCGGCCAGCTTCGGAAAATACCCGGCGTGAGCGTTGCCAGTAGCCGTTCAGATACGCCCAGCTTTCCAGCAGATCAATCGTCTGCGCCTGACGCAGGCGACCGACGCAAATGCGGTTGTCGAACGGGCGCTTGAGATCAAGCGTCAGCTGGATGCGGTTCTGCTCGGGACGGAACAGGTAACTGACCGGGATGCCTTCAGGTAGAGCCGTTTCATTCCAGGCGGTGTCGAGGTTGGCGAGTACGTCTTCGTATTGTTCTAGGCGCTGGACTTTGACGATGTGCCGGTGCCGGTTTGCCGCGCCTGGCTTGCCGGCCTTCCAGTGCGCGCTGTACATCACGCGAGCGATACGAGGCTCGAGTACGGTATCGAAATGGGCGCCCATTTCGCTGAGGACAAAACGACGCCTGACTTCAATTTGCAGCACGGTGTGACCGGTAGTACCGCTCCCGGCAAAGAAATCCATTACCCATTCGTCGGGCTGTGTGGTTTGCTCGACAAAGCGTTCCAGAAGTGTCGTTGGCTTCGGATTCGGAAAGCTGCGCTGCTTGCCGGTGATGGCCGATAACTGCTTCTCACCATCGGTGTAATCATTAACCACGGACTTACCGACCTGCGTGTCGACCTCATGAAGGAATTTCTTCGCTTGAGGGATTTGTTTCTCGCTCTTACCCCAAGCGATACGGTGGTCTGCAGACATTTCTTCTAAAGACGTGCTTAAGCCCATTGGATGCTCGGGGAACCCCCAGCCGCGTTTTGGATGCGGGCACGCCTTTCCTGTTACTGGATGATCTGGCATGTAAAAACGGTAGTCAGGATCGCCAGGCGTATGAACGCCTTTCTTGTTATCTGTGCCGCCACCTTTTGGCATTGAGGAATCCGCTGATTTCCAGAGCCAAATCTTTGCTTGCACGCTGCGTGCTTCGCCATCAGGGACAAGTTTCCCATTAGCGTCTCGGTATTCTGCGTTTGAGTATTGATAAGTACCCTTCCAAGGGTCAAGTGTTCGGTCGTATTCAACTCCGTTATCTTCCAATTCTTGGCGGAATTGCTCGCGCCTCTCTTGAAATAACTTGCCAACTGCCTGCTCGATGTCTTCGCAATTCAGATAGGTGGGATTTAAGGAGTCAAGTAATTCGATAATTTCTGAATAGCCTGGCTTCGGCTCACGAAACATATGAGGTGCCGCTCGAACCCGAGCCAGATCCCGGCAGAAAACCTCAACGTATTCATGGTTGTTCGAGTAAGTCGGCGATTGATTCTTGGTGGAGTTCTGCGCCCAGATCAGCTCTTCCACCCGGTTGCCGGTGCCAAACGTTTCACCTAGCAGGCGTTCAAGCGGCAAACGCTCCTTGTCGTCAATGCTGGCAAATAGCACCCCGGTCGGCCCAAGAAATTCTTTCGCCAAAACCAACCGATCTTCCATCATCGACGCCCAGCTCGAATGCCTAAAACTGTCCTTGTACAAAAAACCATCACCGCCAGTGTTGTATGGCGGGTCGATGTAGATGCACTGGATGCGCTCGCGGAATTTATCCTGCAGCAGGTTGAGCGCCTGCCAGTTTTCGGAGTGGATCAGCAAGCCGTCAGTCTGTTCGTCCAGCCGGTCGAAACTGCCGATGATTTCTTCGATCAGTTGGCGCTCGCCTGGCTCGGTGAACAGGCTGGTGTCGACCACCAGCGTTGGCTGTGTGGCGATGTCTTCAATACTGGCGATGCTGCATTTGAATTCGCTGGCCCAGTAGGTGATCAGGCGTGAGTTGGCAAGCAGCCGGGGGTAGAAGGCGGCATCGATTTTGCCGATGGAAATCAGCCAGTGCGTATCGACGACTTTTTTCTTGAGCGTGAAT